>DASTLK010000386.1:0-11996 GCA_035715025.1 Vicinamibacteria bacterium | reverse complement strand
CTCGACGATCGGCTTTCCGCAGTTCACCGTCTCCAGCTCCGCGAGCTCGGCGCGCCGGGCGCGGATGGCTTCCGCGATCCGGAAGAGGACGCGCCCGCGCTGCTGGGCGGTGGTGTCGCGCCAGCCTCCGTCGAAGGCCCGTCGCGCCGCGCGCACGGCGCGGTCCGCGTCTTCCGGCCCCGCGTCAGGCACGCGAGCGATGACTTCGGCCGTGGCCGGGTTGCGGACCTCCAAGGTGCGGCCGGCCCCCGCGAAGACCCACTCTCCCCCGATCAGCATCGTCTCGGAGGGCATGGCCATGAGGTCACCTCATCGGGTCGAGACGATCGCGGTGGCCCGGTCGATCTGGGCCGCGAACGCCTCCAGCACGCCGGCCACCGTACGCGCCTGCTCCTCCGCCTGCGTCCATTCGCGTTGCTCGAGGGCCTCGCGCACGGCCGGGAGCGTCTTCACGCCGTAGCCGGTGTAGAAGCCGGGCGCGTAGACCTGGTGCACGAACCAGGGCCGGCGCGGCAGTCCTTCCGCGCGCGTGAGGCTGTGTTCGGCGGCCATGAGCACGGCGTCGAGGGCCTTCTGCGTGTCCACCGGGAGGGGGCCGGCGGCGGTGCGGGCCTGCGCGGCCGCGTCGAACGCCTTGGCGCTCGCGTCGATGCGCGCCTTCGCGTTCTGCAGGGGGGCGAGGCTGATGTACGGGACGGGCGGCCTTGGCGAAGGCGGCACCTCCACCTGCTTCGGATCGGCGGCCAGCTGGTAGGTGCGATCGCGGAGCCGGCGGTTGGTCTCCTCCGTCTCCTCGCGCATGTCGTCCGCGAGCTTGCCCACCTCCGTCACGTAGCGAGAGAGCGTGTCTGCGAAGGCGGTGAACTCGAAGGGCAGCACGTCCGCCTCCGCCAGGCGGACCTCCGCCCGTCCGACGGTCTGGGCCAGCGCGATCCCGTACTCGAAGGTCGGGTCCTTGAAGCGCGTGTAGAGGTCGAAGGAGTCGTAGATGGAGTGGTACTCGCCGCCGTCGTCCTCCCCGCCGTAGCCGAGGTTGAGCGATGCGATGCCCAGGTGCTGGAGGAAGGGGGTGAAGTCGGAGCCCGAGCCCAGGGCCGAGATGCGCAGGTCGCGGCGATCCCGCGCCTCCTTGCGATCTTCGGCCTTGGCGTCCATGACCAGCCGCGCCCGCCATCGCTCGGCCACGCTGACCTTGGTCTGGGGATCGACCACGTCGCGGGCGACCTCGTTGATGAAGCGCTCGAGGGTGTGCGAGCCGCCCACGCCCAGGAAGCCGCGCCCGTTGCCGTCGGTGTTGATGTAGACGGCGGCCTTCTGCCGCAGCTCGTCCGCGTGGGCCTCCGCCCATTCCGTGGAGCCGAGCAGCCCCGGCTCCTCCCCGTCCCAGGCCGCGAACACCAGCGTGCGCTTCGGGGTCCAACCCCCGCGGTGCAGCTCGCCGATCGCCTTCGCTTCCGCGAGCAGGGGGACCAGTCCGGAGATGGGATCGTTCGCGCCGTTCACCCAGGCGTCGTGATGGTTCCCGCGGACGATCCACTCGTCGGGCCGCTCCGCGCCGCGGAGGCGCGCGATGACGTCGTAGGCGGGCACCTGGTTCCAGTTGAAGGCGAGCTTCAGATGCACTTTCGTGGGGCCGGGCCCGAGGTGATAGGTCAGGGGCAGCGCGCCGCGCCAGGCCTCCGGCGCCATCGGGCCGCGCAGCGCGCGCAGCAGCGGCTGCGCGTCCGCGTAGGAGATGGGCATGACGGGGATCTTGGTGAGGGTCGGGGCCTCGCCCAGGGCCAGCCGCTTGGCCTCGGGCGTCGCGCCCACGCCGGGGGTGAGCGGGTCGCCCGGGAAGAGCGGCATGTCCGCCACCGAGCCTCTCTGCGCACCGCGCTCGTTGCGGAACGCCCCCTCCGGGTAGACGTCGCCCTGGAAGTAGCCGTCGTCACGCGGATCGGAATAGATGAGGCAGCCCACCGCGCCGTGCTCCGCCGCGACCTTGGGCTTGATGCCGCGCCAGGAGCCGCCGTAGCGCGCGATGACGATCTTGCCCTTCACGTCGACGCCGTGGCGGGCCAGCTCCTCGTAGTCCCTGGGCACGCCGTAGTTGACGTACACGAGCGGAGCGGTCACGTCGCCGTCGATCGAGTAGGCGTTGTAGACGGGGAGCTGCTCGGAGGTCTGGCCGGAGGTCGCGTCCTCCTTCAGGGCCGGCTCCGCGAGCGAGGCCGTGAACCGCGTGGGCTCGAGCATCTCGAGGACCCGCGTCTTCGGGGTGGGAAACAGGACGCGGAACTCCTCGATCCGCGTGTCGTAGCCCCACGAGCGGAAGAGCGAGGCCAGCAGGTCCGCATTCTCCTTGCCGTAGGGCGAGCCCAGGTGGTGCGGCCGGGCGGAGAGCCGGCGCATCCATTCCCGCAGGTCGTCCGCCTTGAGCAGGGAGTCGAAGCGCTGCTCCAGCGCGCGCTGGGCACGGGCGCGCTCGTCCGAGAATCCGAGCAGCCCCTGGTCGGCCCGGACGCCGGCGGCGAGGAGGCCGAAGCCGATGAGAACGAGGAACGCCGTACGCCGTGTGACCATGCACCCTCCGTGAACCCAGGTGACGCGAGTGGGCGGCGATTGTACAGCCACACACCTTGGTGGTGGCCGCCGAGCAGCCACACACCTCGGTGGTGGCCGCTGAGCAGCCGCCTCAGGATTCGGTCGGGCGGGCGTGCGCGGCGGGACGCGCGGACGTCCATTCCAGGCTTCCGTCCTCGGCGAGGACCGCGAACTGCGGCCCATCCTCCCGGGTGACGCTCATGACCGCGCGGGGACGTCCCTCCGTGTCGAGCATCAACAGGGCGGGATTGTCGCCGGGCAGCGCGCACGAGAGCTTGGGCCGGCCCTGGCCGTCCATCAACGAAAGGTATGGCGTGCCGTCCGGCTGGAGCGAGCAGAAGAGGCGCGTGTGACCGTCGGCCTGGGCCAGCCGGAGATGGGCGGCGCCTTCGTTGCTGACCGTGAGCAGGGCCTGGGCCGGCTTCTCCGTGGCCCCGAAGAGCGTGAGCACGGGTGCCCCGTCTTCGCCCAGGGCCACGTGGACGCGCGGGGCACCGGTGGCGTCCAGGAGGTCGAATGCGGGCGCGTCGTCGGGAGAGACGTGCAATGCGACGCGCGGGCGGCCGGCTCGGTCGGACACGAGGAACCCGGGGGCGCCGTTGTCCACCTGCGTCCCCAGCACCGCGCGGACCTCGCCCCGCGCGTCCACGAGCTCGAACCGGCGGGCGCGCACGTTGTCGGCGACGGGGCCGGGCGAGGCATCGCCATGGCCGTCTCCGCCGTTACCTTGTGTCATTTCTGTCCTCTAGAACGCGAAGCCCAGGCTCCCGTACACCCGCGTCTGGCCCTGGCTGCGTGCAGCGGCCACGCTGATGGTGTTCTCGCGCCGGAGGAAGGAGATCCAGGCGCCGCCTCCCACGCCCGTGTGCCAGCGCCCTGAATCCTCGCCCTTCAACCATACGCGGCCGGCATCGTACAGGCCGAAGACCCCGACGTCTTCCGGCACGAGCAGGTTGAACCCGAAGAGGCGCAGGCGCAACTCCGCGTTGCCCCACACCCCCGCATCTCCCGCGTAGCGCTGGACGGGAAGCCCGCGCACGCTGTCCGGCCCGCCGACGAAGGCGGCCTCGTGCACGGGATACAGCCCCCACACCCTCTTGCCCGCGGCGTGCAGCGCGAGGGTGGGCTGGAGCGGCAGCGGCGGCGAGAGGAACGCCGACGTGGCCCCGTGCACTTCGCCGAACGCGCTCTTCGTGCTCCAGATGGCCGGGTAGTAGTTGCCCTCCGCGTAGAGCATCGCGCCGCGCGTGGCCGCCAACTTGTGGTTGCGCGTGTCCCAGAGCAGGCTGGAGCCCAATCCGGCCTGGCCGAAGTCGGCGACGCCGTACGGGCGCGCGACAGCGAGGAAGTGATCGGCTTGAAGCATGGTGTGGCTGAACTTCGCCGTGGGACCCACCTGCACGTCGAGGTGCTCGAGGCCGAAGCGGAACCGCGGCTGGAACAGGTACTGCCGCTGGCCCGAGCGGTAGAACGCGTCGGGCCGGCTCGCGACCGTCTCGTTCCCGAACCCGAAGAACCGGACGAGCTCGACGTCAGAGGCCCGTAGCAGGACCTCCGTCGACTTGCGCGAGTTCGTGCGCCGGAAGTCGCCGTCGTATTCCGCTTTCCAGGCATGCAGCGCGGTCGAGTAGGCGGCGCCGATCGAGTGCTGGTACCGGTAGGGAGTCTTCCGGAAGCCGTAGGCGGTGTGCTGGAGCTTGAGACCGACGATCACGCCGGTGTCGGGAGGGTAGTCGAGCCAGAAGACGGGTCCGGTGCCGCCGCCCCAATCGAGGACCGGATCGCCCAGGTAGTCCACCACCGGCACGTACCGCTGGTCGCTGTAGACGGAGCCCGGTCCGGGGATCTCCTGGTTGCGCCCCTCCGCATCGTAGAAGCGCGTGCCCCCGCCCGCGGAATCGTCGGCCACGTCGTTGCCGCTATCCCCGATGACGCGCACCTTGATGGGCGAGTCGATGCGCGGATGGGAGACGGCGCGATCGTCGCCACCCTGAAGGAAGATGCGGATCTCGCGTGTCTCGCTGGGCCGGAAGACCCGTTGGAAGTAGGGGGGCTTGGCCTGGCCCTGGTCATCGGCCGCGGTGAGCGTCACCTGGACCGAGCCGTCGGCGTTCTTGAGGATGTCGGCGACGTCCGCCTGGTCCGTGCCCCACACCTCGGCTTCGCGCGCGATCGCCTCGTAGTAGCGGCGGGCGAACCCGGGCAGCCGGGCACGCCGGGCCTGGAGCTTCGCGAGCATCTTGGGCCCCACGAGCCGGTAGTACTCCGGCGGCATGCGATGCACCGCTTCGTCCAGGACGCGGTCGTCGAGCGCTTCCTGCACTTCGCGCACGACCTGGTCCCAGGCCGCGCCGTCGATGTCTCCGAGGACGCGGCGGTCCATG
Organism: Vicinamibacteria bacterium; assembly: GCA_035715025.1. Lineage (GTDB taxonomy): Bacteria > Acidobacteriota > Vicinamibacteria > Fen-336 > Fen-336 > AA29. The sequence continues at coordinate 7,026 of DASTLK010000386.1, read as the reverse complement.
AACCGCCCCGCCCAGTTCATGCCCACGGGATCCGGATACTTGTCCTCGAAGTTCACGAAGCGCGACTGCACGAGGCGGGCAATGGCCAGCAGCGCGCCGTCGAACTTGGCGAAGGCCTGGTCGCGATCCTCGGGAATGGGTTGCAGGAGGTCCTTCCCGCGCACACGCGCCCAGGAGAACTGGCGCTGATGGCGGTCCCAATCGCCGATGAACATGTCCAGCAGCCGGGCGCGCAGGTACGCGCGCGCATCGATCCGATCGGCCGGGCTGCCGTCGATCATCCGCGTCCAGACCTCGTCCCAGTCGTAGATCTTCTCGACGTCCTCGAAGCCCGCGGTCACGGGGGCCTTGAGGCGCGGCGTCTCCTCGAGGATCCCCAGCATGCCCGCGAACTGCTTGCGGAACTCGCCCAGGGCGGGATCGTCGGGGATCACGACGAACTTGTGATCCGGGTGCTTGAAGCCGAGGGCGCGCTCGAGGGGATCGGCGATCATGGGCCCCGCGGGAATGGCGGCGCTGGTCTGATCCTGCGCCACCGACACGACGAAGGTATCGCGGTACTCCGCGGGCAGGGCCGCCTCCGGATCCTTGTCCACCGATCGCACGCGGAACTCGCGGCCGTCCGCGGACTCGAAGCGCAGCGACTTGGTCTGCTTGCCCCCGCCCTTCTTGGTGGGCGTCAGGCCGCCGGCGAACGACTGCAGGTCGAGCACCTCGACCTCGATGGGGGTGGCCCACAGGCGGCGGTAGTTGGGCCCCAGGAGCAGGCGGTGGAGGCCGGTGGCCCGATACGCGGGATTGGCGGCGATGCGAACCGTCTTTCGAGCGGAAGCCTCCTGGCTCCTGGCGTCAGCGGGCACAAGGAGGAGAATCAAGGCGGCCGCGACGCGCGCGGAGGTCGAGAGTGGAGCGTGCACGTCCCTGCCCCCATCTGACTACGGAAGAGGCGTCACGTGGGCTGTGCTAGGGTGTTTTGATGAACGAAGGCGGACCGGCGCACACGAACCGCCTCATTCACTCCACCAGCCCCTACCTGCTCCAGCACGCCCACAACCCGGTGGACTGGCATCCCTGGGGCGAGGAGGCCCTGGCCCGCTCCCGGGCCGAGGACAAGCCGATCCTGCTGAGCATCGGATACTCCGCCTGCCACTGGTGCCACGTGATGGAGCGCGAGTCCTTCGAGGACGAAGCGATCGCGCGCCTCATGAACGAGCACTTCGTGCCCGTCAAGGTGGACCGCGAGGAGCGGCCCGACCTCGACGACATCTACATGGCGGCCACGCTGGCCATGAACCAGGGCCAGGGGGGCTGGCCCATGACGGTGTTCCTGACCCCGGACCAGGAGCCGTTCTTCGCCGGCACCTACTTCCCGCCGACCGATCGTTACGGACGCCCCGGCTTCCGGACCCTGCTCGAGCGGATCGCCGAACTCTGGAAGCGCGACCAGGCCGGCCTGCGCGCGCAAGCGTCGGAAGTGACGCAATTCCTCCGGGAGAACACCCGCTCCGCGCCGGGCCTCTCCGTGGGCGCGGAGGACGTCCGCAAGGCCGTCGCGCAGCTCGCGCGCGATTTCGACGAGCGCTGGGGCGGCTTCGGCCGCGCCCCCAAGTTCCCGCCCTCGGCGGGCCTGTCGCTCCTGCTGCGCGCCCACCGGCGCTTCGGGGACACGGAGGCCATGCGCATGGCCACGCGCACGCTCGAGAGGATGGCGCGCGGCGGGATGCGTGACCAGATCGGCGGCGGCTTCCACCGCTACTCGGTGGACGAGCAGTGGCTGGTGCCGCATTTCGAGAAGATGCTCTACGACAACGCGCAGCTCGCGCACGTCTACCTGGAGGCGCACCAGGCCGGCGGCGATCCCTTCTTCCTCGACGTCGCCGAGGACGTGCTGGAGTACGTCCGACGCGAGATGACAGCGCCGGAGGGGGGCTTCTACTCCGCGACCGATGCCGACTCCGAAGGCGAGGAAGGCAAGTTCTTCGTCTGGACGCCGGCGGAGGTGCGCGAGGCGCTCGGCGACGCGGAGGCGGCGCGCCGGTTCTGCGCGGCCTACGACATCACGGAGGCGGGGAACTTCGAAGGCCGCAGCATTCCGAACCTCCCGCGGCCGCTCGACGACGTCGCCGCCGAGCTGGGCCTCGCGCGGTCGGACCTGGAGGCGAGCCTCCGGGCGTCACGCGCGCGTCTCTACGAGGCGCGCGCCCGGCGCGTGCCGCCGGCCCTCGACGACAAGGTGCTCACCGCCTGGAACGGCCTCATGATCGGCGCGTTCGCGGAGGCGTTCCGCCTCACCGGCGACGCGCGCCATCTGGAGGCGGCCACGCGTGCCGCCGCCTTCCTGCGCGCGCACCTCGTGACCGCGGAGGGACGGCTGCTGCGCACCTGGCGGGCGGGCCATGCGCATCTCGACGCCTACCTCGAGGATTACGCGTATCTCGCGGCCGGGCTCCTCGACCTGTACGAAGCGGCCGGGGATCGGCGTCACCTGCGCGAGGCGGAGAGGCTGGCGGGCCAGATCCTCACGGACTTCTCGGCGGAGGACGGCGGCTTCTACTCCACGGGCGGAGGCCACGAGCCGTTGATCGTCCGGCACCGCGAGGGTCACGACGGGGCGACTCCCGCCGCGAACGCGGTCGCCGCGCACACCCTCGCGCGGCTCTCGTACCACCTCGACCGCGACGATCTGCGCGAGCGGGCGGTGGAGGCGATCCGGGCCTGGGGCAAGGCCATCGCCCGGCAGCCGCGCGCCTTCGCCACCAGCCTGGCCGCCGTCGATCTCCTGCTGGAGGGACCGATCGAGGTCGCGCTCGTCGGCGCGGCCGGCGATCCGGGGCGGGAGGCGCTCCGCGCGGAGCTCGCGCGCCACTATCTGCCCAACCGCATCGTCGCCCTGCACGATCCGGCCGAAGGCGCGTCGGATCTGCCCCTCCTGGCCGGCAAGGCGACGGTCGCCGGGCGCGCCGCGCTGTACGTCTGTCGCAACTTCGCCTGCCAGCGGCCCGTGACCGAGCCGAGCGAGGTGGCGGCGGCCCTCGCCGCGGGCGCGCGCGAACCGGGAGAAAGGCCCCGCGGTGGCCTGGCCCCGTCCATCCTGCCCGGCGCGGCGTCCCCCGAGGCCACGGCCGAGCTCGCCCGTCGGCCGCCGCTGGCCGCCACCGGCTACACGACGCTCGGCGCGACCGGCCTCGTCTGCAGCCGCCTGGGATTCGGCGGCTATCGTGTGGACGACGAGACACCGGCCCACCGCCAGGCGCTCCTCGACGCGCTCAGCGGCGGCATCAACCTCGTCGACACCTCGACCAACTACACGGAGGGAGCGAGCGAGCGCCTCTTCGGCCAGGGCCTGAGCGAGGTGGCCCGCGCGGGTCAGCGGCGGCGCGAGGACCTCATCGTGGTCTCGAAGATCGGCTACGTGCAGGGAGAGAACCTGGAGCGCGCGCAGGAGCGCGAGGCGGCGGGCCGGCCGCTGCCGGAGGTGGTCAAGTACGGAGAGGGCATCTGGCACTGCATCCATCCCGAGTTCCTGGCCGACCAGCTCACCCGTTCCCTCGCGCGGCTCCAGCTCGAGACCCTGGACGTGTGCCTCCTCCACAACCCCGAATACTTCCTGATGGACGCCCACGAGCGCAGCTACGGCACGCTGGACCGCCGCCGCCGCGAGTTCTACGACCGGCTGGCCGCGTCCTTCGCCTGCCTGGAGGAGGAGGTGCGCGCGGGGCGCATCCGCGCGTACGGCGTCTCGTCGAATACCTGCACGCGGCCCGCGCACGACCCGGAGGCGACCTCGCTGACGCACATGCTCGAGGCGGCGGTCGCGGGCGCGGGCGCCGGCCACCACTTTCGGGTCCTGCAGCTCCCCCTGAACCTGTTCGAGGCCGGTGCGGTCCTGGAACGAAACCAGGGCCCGGACCTCGCGGACACCGTCCTCGACGCCGCGCGCGCCGCCGGTGTCGGCGTGCTCGTCAATCGGCCCCTGAACGCGATGGTCGACGACGGCCTCGTCCGTCTCGCCACCATGGCGGTGCCGGAGCGCACGATCGAGCTGAGCGCGCAGCTCGACGCGCTCCGCACGCTGGAGGCCGAGTACCGGACCGGCGTGGCCTCCCATCTGGAGGCGGGTGAGGGCGGCATCCCACCCTCCGATTTCTTCCGGTGGAGCGACGAGCTCGGCCAGATCGCGCCCGGGATCCAGGGCCTCGAGCACTGGAGCGGGCTCGAAGCGCAGCACGTGCGGCCCCGCCTGGCCCAGGCCCTGCAGGCCCTGGACCGCCACCTCACCGGCGACCTGGGCGAGCAGTGGCACGGCTGGCGCGTGCGTTACGTGCCGGAGGTGCAGAAGGCGCTCGACGAGATGCGCCGCCTGGCCGCGGAGAAGAGCCGGGTCCGCAGCGCGCAGCTGGAGGCCGTCATCGACCCCCTGCTTCCGCCCGAGCGGCGGAGAGAGACGCTCTCCCGCAAGGCGCTGTGGGTCGTGGCCAGCACGCCCGGCGTGAGCAGCGTGCTCGCGGGCTTGCGCGATCCCGCGTACGTGCGGGACGCGCTGGCCGTGCTCTCCTGGCCTCCGCTGCCCGATCCCGCGGCCGTCTATCGCGCGGTCCGGGATCAAGGCTCGCGGCCGTAGGCATCCGCGCGGCGTCGTGCGACCATGACCCCGCCCATGGGCACTCCGGCGGACGTGTTGCGATTCGGGCCGTTCCGCCTCGATCCCGCCAAGCGCGTGCTGTGGCGTGGTGACGAAGTGGTGCCGCTGGCGCCGCGGGCGCTGGACCTCCTCGTCGCCCTCGCCGAGCAGCAGGGCGACGTCGTGCCCAAGCAGACGCTGATGGACCGCGTGTGGCCGGGCACGTTCGTGGAGGAGGCGAACCTCAGCGTCAACGTCTCCGCCCTGCGCAAGGCGCTGGGCACGCAGGCCAACGGTCGTCCCTACATCGAGACGCTGGCCCGGCGCGGATACCGTTTGGCCGCACCCGTGCGCGCGGCCACCGCGGCGCGGCCGCCCTCGATCGCCGTGCTGCCCTTCAAGCGCCTCTCGTCGGTGGCGGAAGACGAATACCTCGCCGTGGGCCTGGCCGACGCGCTCATTGCACGCCTGAGCCGCCTGGGACGCCTGGCCGTGCGCCCGACGAGCGCGGTCCTCAAGTACGGCAGCCCCGGCACGGATCCCCAGGAAGCGGGGCGCGCGCTCCAGGTGGACGCGGTGGTGGATGGCACCCTTCAGCGCGAGGGGACCCGGCTGCGCATCGGCGTGCAGCTCGTTCCCGTGCGCGGCGACGGGCCGACCTGGAGCCAGACGTTCGAAGAGGAGATGACGGGACTGTTCGCGGTCCAGGATGCGATGGCGGAGCAGGTCGCGCGCGCCCTGGCCCTGGAGCTGCGCGAGCCCGAGCGCCGCCTGCTCGCCCACCGTCATACCCAGGACCTCGGAGCACAGGAGGCGTACCTCAAGGGCCGGTACTTCTGGAGCCGCTTCACCGGACCGTGGCTGGAGAAGGCGTTCGCGTCGTTCCAGGAGGCCGCGGAGCGGGACCCCGCCTACGCGCTCCCCCACGCCGGGCTCGCCGACGCCTGCCTGATCCTCGGGTTCACGGGCATGCTGCCGCCGTCGGCGGCCTGGGAGCGCGCGGACACGGAAGTACGGCAGGCCCTCGAGCGCGACGAGGGCCTGGCCGAGGCGCACGTCTCGCGCGCCTACGTCTCCCTCTTCCAGGATTGGGACTGGGCCACGGCGCGGCGCGAGCTGGACCGCGCCGCCGAGCTCGGGCCGCACACGGCCGCGGTGCGGCAGTGGCGGGGCGTCTACCTCGCGATGCTCGGCCGCTTCGACGAGGCCGGCCGTGAGATCGCGCATGCGCGGCAGCTCGACCCGCTCTCCGTCGTGGCCAGCACCATCGCCGGACTGCAGGCCTACCTGAGCGGCGACCGGGAGGCGGCGTTCAGCCATCATCGTGCTTCCGTCGACCTCGATCCGCATCACTTCCTCGGCCACTGGGGCCTGGGCCTCGCCCTGCAGTCGCAGGGCCGGCCCAAAGACGCGCTGGCCGAGCACCGCGAGGCCGTGCGGCTCGCGCCCGACGCCACGCTGCTGCAGCCGGTCCTGGCCCGCAGCCTCGCGCTGGCCGGGCACAAGGCCGAAGCGCGCCAGGCCCTCGACGAGGCCACGAAGGCGGCGCCGCATCTCTCCGCCTATCAACAGGCGACGGTTCACGTCGCGCTGGGGCGCTCGGCGCGCGCGCTCGACCTGCTGGAGCGGGCGGGCGAGGAGCGCGACCCCTGGCTGGTGTGGCTGAAGGTCGATCCCATGCTGGAGCCCTTGCGCGCGCATCCCCGAATGCGACGGCTGCTCGCACGCGTGCTGCGCCGCGCTGGAGACGCGGGCACGCGCGGCTGACCGGCCCCGCGCCGGGCGCTGAACATCCCGCGCGCGCCGTCTCCCGACCGTCGCAATCCCCTGGGTCGGACGGTATACTGCGCGCAACCCCGCCAGCGGAGGCCGCCTGTCCGACGATCCTCGGAATTCCGACCGGACGGACGCTGAGGCCCCTTCCCCGTCCGAAAAGGATGCCCCGCCCTCTTTGCAGAGCGCGGAAGCCGACTCCTCGGAGACGTTCCGCCAGGCGACGCGGCTGGCCGAGGATCGCATCGCGGAGGTCACGGCCGCGATGGCCGCCTTCAAGACCGAAAACGAAGCCTTCCGCGACCGCCTGGAGGGACGGCTCTCCGCGAAATACGAGAAGCGGCACGAGCACCTCCTCCTCTCGTCCGTGCAGACTCTCGAAGCCATGGACCGCGCGATCGAGGCGGCCCGGAACACCGACGCCGCCGAGTCGCTCATCTCCGGCGTCATGCTCGTGCGTACCCAGCTGTTCCGGATCCTGCAGGACGAAGGGCTGGAGCGGGTGTCGGTCCTCGGGCTGCCTTTCGATAAGCGGTCGGCGGAGGCGGTGCAGCGCCGGTCGGTGACCGATCCCGACCAGGATCGCCTCGTCATCGAGGAGCTCCAGGGCGGTCATCAGCTCCGCGGGCACA
>DASTLK010000385.1:0-2949 GCA_035715025.1 Vicinamibacteria bacterium | reverse complement strand
GCCAGCAGGAGCTGATAGTCCTCCCCGCCGTGCAGCGCGACCGAGAAGGCGTCCAACCCACCCTCCTTCTCGAGCTGCGCCGCGCAAGGATCCACGGGCAGGGCCGAGCCGTCCACCCAGGCGGAGACGTCGCCGGCGTGGCACAAAGTGAGGAGGTCGCCGGAGAGGCCGTCCGAGAGATCCATGGCCGCGTGCACGATGTCGTGCTCGGCCAGCGCGCGCCCGAAGGCCAGGGGCGGCGTGGGATCGAGCTGGGCACGGAGGCACGAGAGCAGGGAGTCCGGCGCCGCGCCCGCCCAGGTCCCGGCCTCGCTGAGGATCCCCTCCGCGCCCAGGCGCGTGCCCGTGAGGAGGAAATTCAGGCCCGCCGCGGCGCCGCCCAGCATACCGGTCACGACCACGAGGTCTCCGGCCTGCGCTCCCTCGCGGCGGAGCAGGCGGTCGCCCTGGCCGAGCAGGGTCACGTCGATGGTGAGCGGACCCGGAGTCGAGGAGATGTTCCCACCGACGACGCTGACTCCGGTCTCGGCCGAGCGCTCGAGCAGCCCGTCGTAGAGGCCGTCCACGAACGCGACGGTAGTGTCCGGAGGGAGGCAGAGGCTCACGACCGCGAACCGCGGGATGCCGGCCATGGCCGCGATGTCGGAGAGGCTGACGGTGAGGGCCTTGCGGCCGATGAGGTTCGCGGGACCCCACTCGCGACGGAAGTGCACACCTTCCACGAGGATGTCCGTGGTGACGAGCGTGAGAGCGCCCGTCTCCACTGCCGCCGCATCGTCACCGACGCCGATCAAGACGCCCGGTCCCACGGGGATGCGCGACCGGAGGTGCCTCAGCAGCCCGCGCTCCCCGACCTCGGCCATGGTCGCGGCGCGATCGAGGGCGGTGCCCAGCGCGGAATCACTCATGCGCGGAGAGTGTAACTCAGGGTCAGATCGGCTCAACGGACGGAGACGGAGACGGACACGGAGACGGGAACGGGAACGGACAACGAACCGACACGCACCGATCGACAAGGCAAACAGCGAGCGACGGATTCACTCCGGAGCGACCGGCATGGGGGGTAGCGCGAAGCGCGTAGGGGGGACCATCCATCAAGGGAGGCGGTCCCCCCTGAAAAGGAAAAAAACAAAAAATCCCCCGCCGGTGCCGTGTGGATGAGTGACCTGAACCTGGTCACAAGGTGGGAGTCCTGCGCGCCGCTTTAGGCTTCCTCGTCGCGGAGGCGTGCACACCGCGGAGCGACATCCGGACCCCCTGATTGACGACGTTGGTTCAGGGGTGACTAGTCCATCACGAACACTGCAGGGGACCGACGAAATGATAGCGTTCCCGGCCCATCCCGGCAAGGGAAAAAGGACGAGCGCGGTTATTCGCCGAGGACGCTCGTGAGCTCGCGCACGAGGCCGTCCGCGCGCCGCGCCGCCTTCTCGTCGGCTTCACGGACCTGGCGCCGGAGGCGGAAGCACTCGTCGGCGATGTTGAGGGCGGCCAGGACGGCCACGCGCACGGAGTCGACCGCGCCCGCGGTCTTGCTGACCTCGTGCATCTGCGCATCCACGTGGGCGGCCAGCTCCTCGACGTAGCCGGGATCCGCGCCCGCCTTGACGGTGTAGGTCTGGCCGAAGATCTCGATGTGGACGGTGCCCGTGCTGCTCACGCTCTTGTCGGCCATGACCGTGTGCGCCTCCGGCCGGGATTATAGGCCGGGGCTACTCCAGGCCGTCCAGGACTTCCATCAATCGCGCGATGCGGATGCGGACTTCCTCCCGCTCCTGGCGCAGGCTCCGGAGCTCCTGCTCGGCGCTGGCGAGCTTGCGCGCGCCTTCGGCGGCCTTGCGCGCGTCGTCGCTGGAGGGCGCCGGCGTCTGCTCCGCCGCCTGCAGCGCCTTCTGGAGGTCCTGCACGCGCGTGCGCAGCTCGGGCAGCTCCTGCTCGAGCCGCTGGGCGCGCTTGCGGACTTCCGGAAGCTCCTGCTCGAGGCTCTGGTTCCGCTGCCGCAGCTCGCGCACGAGCGCCGCCGCCTTGCGGACCTTGTCCTCGAGCAGCGAGAAGCTGTCCATGCCCGCCCTCACTCTCCCCGGATGTCCCAGCCCCGCGCGCGCAGCGCGGCGACGATCGCGTCCACCGAGGACTGGACCTCGTCGCCGGTCAGGGTGCGCGCGGGGTCCTGGAAGGCCAGGGCCACCGTCAGGCTCACCCGCCCCGCGGGCACTGGAGGCCGATCATACTTGTCCACGACCTGAACCTCACGCAGCCGCGGCCCTCCGGCCTTGCGGATCTCGGCCAGGACGTCCGCGGAAGCGATGGTCGCATCCACCACAACGGCGAGGTCCCGCTCCACCGCCGGGAACCGGCCTATGGCCCGCACGCGGATGGACGCCCCCAGGTCGAAGCGCGCGGGATCGAGCTCGGCGACGAGGGGAGCCTCCTTCAGCTCCAGGCGCGCCGCGAGGTCGGGGTGCAGCAGGCCCACGTATTCCGGCGGGCGTCCCGGCCGCAGCGGCGCGAGCTGCGCCGACTGATTCGGGTGCAGCACGCCGTCCCACGAGGGTCCGGCCAGCGGCTGGAAGTCGGGGCGAGGCACGCCGAACCGGATGGCCAGGAGCTCGACCAGACCCTTGACGTCGTAGAAGTCGACGGCGCGCGCGGCCACCGACCAATGACCGGGCGCCCGACCCGCGAGCATCAGGCCCAGCCGGAGCTCTTCGGGAGCCGCCTCCGGGAAGGCGCGATCGAGCCCGAAGACGCGCCCCAGCTCGAACAGCCGCACGTCGTGGCGTCCCTGGCGGAGGTTGGTGCGCAGGGCCGACAACAGCCCGGGGAAGACGGTCGACGGACGGAGCACGGCCTGCTCCGCGCTGAGGGGGTTGGCCAGACGCAAGAGCGGCGGTGCGGGACCCAGCGCCCCATCCGCGGAGACGAAGGAGTACGTGATGACCTCGGTGA
>DASTLK010000384.1:0-1886 GCA_035715025.1 Vicinamibacteria bacterium | reverse complement strand
GTGCGGCGCTGGGTGGCGCGCATCAACGCGTTCCTGCAGGAGAACATCACGGGCATGCCCGTGGTGCAGCTCTTCCGCCGCGAGGCGCGCAACCGCGAGGCCTTCGCCGCCATCAACCGCCAGCACACCGACGCCAACCTGGCCCAGATCTTCTATTACGCGGTCTTCTACCCCGCCATCGAGCTCCTGGCCGCGCTGGCCACCGCCCTCATCATCCTGTACGGCGGTTGGCGCGTGATGGCGGGGACGCTCACCCTGGGCGCGCTGGTGGCCTTCATCCAGTACTCGGAGCGGTTCTGGCGGCCCATCTCCGACCTCTCCGAGAAGTTCAACATCCTGCAGGCGGCCATGGCCTCCTCGGAGCGCATCTTCACCCTGCTCGACACGGAGCCCAAGGTGGTGGCCCCCGCGCCGCCCGTGCACCTCGCGAAAGTGCGGGGACGCGTCGGTTTCGAGAGCGTCTCCTTCGCCTACCAGCCCGGCACGCCCGTCCTGCAGGACATCGACTTCACCGTCGAGCCCGGACGCAGCGTGGCCCTGGTCGGCGCCACCGGCGCCGGCAAGACGTCGATCATCAGCCTCCTCACCCGGTTCTACGACGTGCAGCAGGGGCGGGTGACCCTGGACGGCGTGGACGTCCGCGCCCTCGACCCGTCGCAGCTCCGCTCGTCCCTGGCCCTCGTCCTGCAGGACGTGCATCTGTTCTCGGGCACCATCGCCTCGAACATCCGCCTGGGCTCGGCCATCCCGGACGAGCGGGTGCGCGAGGCCGCCCGCGCCGTCCACGCGCATCGGTTCATCGAGGCCCTGCCGAAGGGCTACGAGACCGAGGTGCGCGAGCGCGGGGCCACCCTGTCCGTCGGGCAGAAGCAGCTCCTGAGCTTCGCGCGCGCCCTGGCCCACGACCCGCGCGTCCTGATCCTGGACGAAGCCACTTCCTCCGTCGATACGGAGACGGAGGCGCTGATCCAGGACGCGCTGAAAGTGCTCCTGCAGGGCCGCACCGCGATCGTGATCGCCCACCGCCTCTCGACCATCCAGCACGTGGACGAGATCCTCGTCCTGCACAAGGGACGTGTGCGCGAGCGGGGCACGCATCAGGAGCTGCTGGCCCAGCGCGGCCTCTACTGGCGTCTCTACCAGCTCCAGTACAAGGACCAGGAGCTGCGCGACGCCCCCGAGGCGGAGGCCCCGGCCCGGGCCTGAGCGGTCGCTCCCCTACTTCTTGCGGTCCGCGATGAGGAGCACGACCCCGCCCGCGATCGCGATCGCGCCGGCCCAGACGGGAATGCTGACGTGCTCCTTCTCGTCGACGTGGAGCTCCAGCGGCCCCAGCTTCGCCTCGTGGCGCTCCTTGGTGTACGAGAAGCCGTGATAGACGAGGGCGAGCACCCCCGCCACGATAAGCACTACCCCGATCGCCATCTTCATGAGGAAATCCTCGGCCCTGGCGCGGATGCTATCACGCGCGTCCGGCCAGTCGGGCGACCTCCGCCGACGAAAGCTGCCGCCACTGGGCGGGCGCGAGATCGCCGAGCTCGAGCGCGCCCACGGCGACGCGGACGAGCTCCTCCACGTCATGGCCGACGCAGGCACACATCCGGCGCACCTGCCGGTTCTTCCCTTCGGTGAGCACGATCTCGAGCCAGCTCGAGCCGCTCTGGGCCGTGCCCAGCGCGCGCACCTGGGCGGGACGCGACACCGTTCCATCTCCGAGCGGGACTCCCTCGCCCAGCGCGCGGAGGGCCTCCGGCGCGGGGATGCCGCGGACACGCGCGTGGTAGCGCTTGGGGACGTGGGCCTCCGGATCGGTCAGGCGCTGGCCCAGCCGGTGGTCGTTGGTGAGGATGAGCAGGCCCGAGCTGTCGCGGTCGAGGCGGCCGACG
>DASTLK010000383.1:0-3003 GCA_035715025.1 Vicinamibacteria bacterium | reverse complement strand
AGGCGGACGCGTGTCACTCCGCCCTCCGGGTCGTGACCCTCGATCTCTCCGGCCAGCAGGTTCTCGATGCCGGCGCGGGCTTCGCGGGAGAGGCCGGGCGTGGCCAGCAGCGCGAGCGGCGGCCCCTGAGCTTCGACGCGGCCGCCCTCCAGGAGCAGGACCTCGCCCGCGAGGGCCATCGCCTCCCCGACGTTGTGCGTCACGTAGAGCATCGGCGTGGACCATTCGTCGCGGATGCGCAGGAGGTAGGGCACGATCCGCTCGCGCAGGGAGACGTCGAGCGCGGCCAGGGGCTCGTCCAGCAGCAGCAGCCGCGGGCGCGTGGCCAGGGCGCGCGCGAGCGCGACGCGTTGCTTCTCGCCGCCGGACAGGGCGGAGGGATAGCGGCCGCCGAGGGTGCCGATCTCGAGGACGTCGATCGCGTGCGCCACCTCCTTCGTCGCGCCGCGGGCACCGAAGAGGACGTTCTCGCGCACGGTGAGATGAGGGAAGAGGCCGGCGTCCTGGGGCACGTAGCCGACGCGGCGGTGCTGCGGAGGCACTTGCCGTCCGGCCGCGGTGTCGACCAGCACGTCGTCATCGACGGCGACGCGCCCCGAAGCGATCTCGCGCAGGCCGGCGATCGAGTCCAGCAGCGACGTCTTGCCCGCGCCGGACGGCCCCATCACCGCCGTCACCGGGGCGGCGAGGTCCGCGGTGATCCGAAGCGGGAAGCGCGCGAGCGGAGTCTGGAAATCGAGACGGATCACGCGGCCCTGCGCGTTCGGGCCCGTCCCACCGCCTCCGACGACCACAGGGCGACGAAGGCCAGCAACGCGGTCACGCCGGCCAGGACGCGTGCGCGGTCGTCGTGGCCGAGCTGCGTCTCGTGAAAGATGGCCAGGGCCAGGGTCTGGGTGCGGCCGGGGATGTTGCCGGCCAGCATCACCGTCGCCCCGAACTCCCCGAGCGCGCGCGCGAACGCGAGCACGGTGCCGGCGAGGACGCCGCGCCAGGCCAGGGGCAGGGTCACGCGGAAGAAGGCCTGGAGAGGGCCGCATCCGAGCGTGCGGGCCAGGCCGACCAGGCGTGGGTCCACCTCCTCGAAGGCCGTGAGCGCCGAGCGGACCAGCAGGGGGAACGACATCACCGCGGTGGCGAGCACCACGCCCTTCCAATCGAACGCGATCTGGATGCCCGCGGCCGCGAGCCAACGCCCCAGCGGACTCGCGCGGGAGAACGCTTCGAGCAAGACCACGCCCACCGCGGTCGGAGGCAGGACGAGAGGCAGCGAGAACACCGTGTCGAGCAGCGTTCGTCCCGGCCCGTGCCGGCCGGCCAGCAGCGCGGCCGCGGCCACGCCCAGAGGCAGGATCATGGCCGTCCCCAGCGCGGCCACGCGCAGGGTGAAGAGGACGACCCCCCACTCCTCCTGCGTCGGCACTACGTGCGGGTGAGCACGATGAACCCGTATTTCTGGTAGACGCGCGTCGCGCGCGCGGAGGCGAGCTCGTCCGCGAAGAGGCGGGCGGGGCCGGAGGCCTGGGCGAGGGGCGCCATCACGTACACGATGGGGGGACCGGCGGCGCGTGGCACCTCGAAGGCCACGGCGACGCGGGACGAGGTCGCGGCGTCCGTGCGGTAGACGATGGCCGCGGGGACGTTCTCGGACGCGACGGCCGCCAGCGCACCCCGCACGTTCAAGGTGGGCACGATGCGATCGGCGAGGCGGGACCAGACCCCGACCTGTTCCAGGTATTTCTTCGCGTACACGCCGGCGGGAACGGCCTGCGGATCGGCCAACGCCAGCCGTTCGAAGTTCGCGATCTCGGACGGCGCCCGCAGCCGCCGCGGCGTCCGCGCGGGCACGACCACGACGAGCGTGTTCGAGAGGAGGTCCACGCGATCGGTGGCCCGGACCGCGCCTGCCCGCGTCACGACGTCCATCTGGGCCTCGTCGGCGGAGAAGAAGACGTCCGCGGGAGCGCCGGCCCGGATCTGGCGCGCGAGGTCGCTGGACGCGCCGAAGTTGAAGGCGACGTGATGGCCGGAGGCGGCCGCGAAGGCCTTGCCGATCTCGGAGACGGCGTCGGCCAGGCTGGCCGCCGCGAACACGGTGATCTCGGCCGCGGAGGCCGGCGATCCCACGGCCAGGACGATCAGGAGGACGGCCGGCGCGAAAAGGCGCCGTAACCAGCTCATGTCCGGAGCTCCTCGATATACACCCGGGAGTATAACGGATGCCGCCGTCACGGCTTGAGCCGCCGGCGCAGCCGCCGCCACGGCGCCGCGGCCGCGCCGAGGCTCCGCCGTTCCATCTCGCGGTAGAGGCGCAACACGGCCGTTCCGGCCCGGGTGAGCCGGGTGGCGCCGCGCCCGGCCCCCCCGCGCGCGGCCTCCACCAGGGGGCGCCGGAAGCTGCGGTTCATGGTGCGCGCGAGCGTCCAGGCGCGCATGTAGGACATGCCGAGGGCGCGGGCGGCGCCCGCCATCGTCCGCTCGCGCGCGATGGCCTCCAGCAGCGCGACCTTGCCCGGGCCGAGGGCGACCTCGTCCCCGCGCAGGACGCGCAGGCGCGGGCGGAGGACGGCGCGCCGGCGCGTGCGTGCGCTCAATACGGCGTGTCACCGCCGTCCACGTTGATCGACTGTCCGCGGATGATGGCGGCGGCGTCGGAGAGGAGGAAGGCGACCACGCGCCCGACCTCGATGGGCTGGATGGGACGGCCGAGCTGCGCGGGCACCATTCGCTGAACCAGCTCCTTCGGGTCGCCGCCCTGGCGCGACGTGATCCATTCCGCGACTGCCATCAGCATGGGGGTCTCGACCCCGCCCGGGCAGACCGCATTCACGTTGATCCGGTGCGGGGCCCACTCCGCGGCCAGCGAGCGGGTCAGGTTGATGACACCGGCCTTGCCCGCGTTGTAGCCGGCCATGTTGGGATAGCCGACCTTGCCCGCGTTGGAGGCGACGTTGACGATGGCGCCGCCTTCACCCTGGGCGATGAACCGGCGGGCGACGATCT
>DASTLK010000382.1:0-7380 GCA_035715025.1 Vicinamibacteria bacterium | reverse complement strand
GCTCGCAGGTTTGGTGGCCATCACCGCCCCCTGTGCCTTCGTCACCGCCCCCGTCTCCGTCCTTATCGGTGTCATCTCCGGTGTCCTCGTGTGCTGGTCGGTCTTCTTCGTGGAGGGCACGCTCAAGGTCGACGACCCCGTGGGCGCGATCTCCGTGCACGGCGTCAACGGCGCCTGGGGAGTGCTGTCGCTCGGCCTCTTCGCCGACGGCGTTTATGGCGACGGTTGGAACGGAGTGCCGGGCAAGGTGACAGGCCTGTTCTACGGCGCGCCCAAGCAGTTCCTGGCCGAGTGCATCGGCACCTTGACCTGCTGCGCGTTCGTCTTCGTCTCGATGTACGCGTTCTTCAAGCTGGTGGACGTGATCATCGGCAACCGCGTCTCCGCCGAAGTGGAGATCGGGGGCTTGGACCTGCCCGAGGTGGGGGCGCTGGCCTACCCCGAGTTCGTGCTTTCGTCGGGCGGAGTCGGATCGGTCGTCCCGGCACCCACTCCGCTGCCCGCGCCCGCGGGGGCGCCCGCGGTCGCACGCGTGTCCGTGACGACGTAGGGACAAAAGTCCGGCGGCGCGCCGTTGCCGCGGCGCGCCGCCCTGATGTCAATGCCGAAACGATTGGAGATTCAAGTATGCCATCGCCGAGCCGCTCGTTCACGAGGTCCCGGGTTCTTCCCCTGGTCGCCCTGGCCGTCCTGGCCGCCGCTCCCGCGCGGGCGGCGGACACGGTCGCCACTCCCGCTCCGGAGGCGACCCCTGCTCCCGAGGCGACCGCTGCTCCGGAGGAGAAAGCTCCCCCCAAGCCCGCCCCGATCGAGGTGACGAGCTTCGTCGACACCTACTACGGGTACTTCTTCAACAAGCCGACGGGGAACGCCCCCCTGCGCAACTTCGACACCAAGCACAACACGTTCAGCCTCGGGCTGGTCGAGGTGGCCGCGGAGCAGAAGGTCACTACCGCCAACCGCCTGGGCTTCCGCCTGGACCTGCAGGCCGGCCCCACCGCGGAGCTCGTGAACGCTTTCGAGCCCGGCGGCCTCGAGTTCCTGAAGAACATCGAGCAGGCCTACGGCTCGTACCTCTTCGGGTCCAAGCTGCAGGTGGACGTCGGCAAGTTCGTGACCCCGGCGGGGGCCGAGGTCATCGAGACCAAGGACAACTGGAACTACTCACGGTCCCTGCTCTTCGCGCTGGCCATCCCGTACTACCACGCCGGCCTGCGTGCCACCGTGCCCCTCAACGACAAGGTCACGTTCTCGGGGATGCTCGTCAACGGCTGGAACGACGTCGAAGACAACAACTCGGGCAAGACCTGGGGCGTGGGCGCGATCCTCAAGCCCTCGGCCAAGATCACCCTGGCCCAGAACTTCATCGGTGGTCCCGAGCAGAAGGACGACGCGCACGACAAGAGGTTCCTGACCGACACCACCCTGACCCTGACCTCGAGCGAGAAGCTCAGCCTGATGGCGAACTACGACTATGGAAAGGACACGGTGCTGGGGACGGACGTCAAGTGGCAGGGCGTCGCGCTCTACGCGCGCGTGCAGGCCACGCCCTCGTGGGCCCTGACGCCTCGCTTCGAATGGTTCGACGACGCGGACGGATTCGCGACGGGCGCGGTGCAGAAGGTGAAGGAATTCACCATCACGAGCGAGCAGAAGATCGGAGGCAAGCTGCTGACCCGCCTCGAATACCGCCGCGACTTCTCGGACCAGCCGTTCTTCACCTCGAAGACCGGGAGTCCGAAGAAGAGCCAGGACAACATCACGCTCGGCCTGGTCTACATCTTCACGCGCAGCTTCTGAGCCATCGAAGTCGGTCGCCGGAGGAACCGATGGGACGCGGGGTAACAGCGTCCGAGTGAGGACGCCGCGCACCCCGCGTTCCTTATCGCCGGCGACCGTCGTCGGGAGGTCCGGGATCAGTCGAGGAAGAACTTGAGATAGGGCTCGCCCGCGGCCTCGCGCTGGATGAGCAGCGCGAGCTCGCGGGCATGGTAGTCGCCCCACATCGCCGACTCGCCGCATGGGATCTTCCGGCCGGGGGGCACGTGGTCCCAGCCGTTGGGTCGGTGGTACACGGTGTGGAGCAGGAGCCCCTCGTGGGCGGGGTCGGTCGAGAGGTAGGGCTCGGCGAAGAGGGTGCGCGCCACCGTGAGCCCGGCCTGGCGGTAGGCGCGGCCGGCGTCGCCCTGGCCGCGCGCGACGAGGACGTTGCCCAGGCGGATGAGGCCCTGGGCCGAGATCGCCGCCGCCGAGCTGTCCACGGGCTCGTGATCGTTGAAGGGCTCGGAGCCGCGCGCCAGGTAATCGCCGAGGTGCACGAGGCCCGGTGCGCCCGTGTCCCAGTACGGCACGCCGTCCGTCGGGGTGTGCGCGACGAAGAAGTCCGCGGTGGCGGTGGCCACCTCGAGGAAGCGCTCGATCGTGGGCGCCTTGTCTCCGAAGCCTTCGAACGCCTTCTCGGGTAACGCGGACACGAACTCGAGCTGCTCGGCGTAGCCGCACAGGATCCAGGCCAGGCCGCGCGTCCAGGTCGTGAAGGGCGAGTAGCCCTGCTGGCTGCTCGGGCAGCGATAGGCGCCGTCGCTCACGTTGAAGATCGACTCGTGGGCCACGCGCCCACGCACGTCGTAGGCGTCGCGGCCCTGGCCGAAGTAGACGTTGAAGCGCGCGGTGGCCTCCGCGTGCTGGAGCAGGCGGCCGAGGAGCGAGACCGGCCGGTCGCCCTCCGCCATCAGCACGTGCCCGAGCTGATGGGCGAGGGCGAGCGCGCGCATCGAGCGGATGGTGTCCGCGAAGAGGGAATGGGGGCCGTTGAAGGAGCAGACGTAGCCGAGGTCCGGGCCTAGCCGCGTCCACCGCGCCGCCTGCACCGCGCCGCTCACCTTGAGCGCGACCTCGTAGAACCGGCTCTGCCACGGCTCTTCCGGGATCCGGCCCTCCCGCATCAGGCGCAGGAGGTTGCCGTAGGTGCTGACGTTGTTGAAGCCGTGGTCGTGGACGCCGACGTGCGTGAGGTGCGAGGCCATCCGTTGCACGGTCGCGTCCCGTCCGATCTTCAGGAAGCGCTCGTCGCCCGTGGCGTCGAACTGCAGGATGGCGGCTCCGAACTGGAAGCCCTGCGTCCACTCCGTCCAGCCGCGGCTCGTGTACTCGCCACGGACGGTGAAGACGGGGGTGCCGCCGTCCGCGTTCCACCGCCGCTGGAGCCGGTCGATCTTGGCCGCGGAGAGGTCGAACAGGCGGCGGACGGCGGGCAGCAGGGACTGGGCGGTGAGGGCAGGGTCGGTCTCGAGCACCTGTGGTCAGAGCCTTTCGATGTGGAGCCCGCCGTCGACGTTGATGACCTCGCCGGTGGAGAACGGGAGGCTGCCCTTGAGGAGCGCCGACACGGCCAGCCCCACGTCCTCCGCCGTGCCCCAGCGGCCCTGGGGGATCGCTCCCTCCGCGATCATGCGGTCGTACTTCTCCTTGACGGCCGCGGTCATGTCGGTGGCCATGATCCCCGGCCGCAGCTCATAGACCTGCGCGCCCTCTCCGGCCAGCCGGGCCGCCCACAGCTTGGCGGCCATGGCCAGGCCCGCCTTCGACACGCAGTAGTCGCCGCGATTGACGGAGGCGCGCGCGGCGGAGGCGGAGGACACGAACACCAGCTTGTAGCCGCCGGGCAGGCGCGACTCGCCCCGGTGATCCAGCCAGTGACGCGCGACGAGCTGGGAGAGGAAGTAGGGCCCCTTGAGGTTGACGGCGATCAGCTCGTCGAAGCTGGCCTCCGTGGCCTCCAGGATGTCGGCGCGCACGCGCGGCGCGATACCGGCGTTGTTGACGAGCGCGTCGAGGCGGCCGAGCGCGGCCAGCGTGTCGTCGAGGATCCGGCGGCGGTCCTCCGTGCGCGCCACGTCGCCGGTCACGAGCGCGAACTTCTGGCCGGAGCGCGTCGCCACCTTGCGGCAGGCCGCCTCCGTCTCTTCCGCCGCCGCCCGCCTGGTTCCGTAATGGATGGCGACGTCCAGGCCGTCGCGGCTCAGCGCCTCCGCGATCCCGCGCCCGAGCCCGCGGCTGGCTCCGGTCACGAGCGCGGCCGCGGATGGCGGCGAGGCGGGACTCATGGCGGGGGATTGAAGCACAGGAGGGGGTAAACTGCACTGCGCCCTCCGAGGCGTGAGAGGAATCCCGATGTCCCGATCAGGAATCATCCGCAGCACCGTCGTGGTCGCCTTCCTGGTGGGTGGCGTGGCCATCGTGGTCGCCGCCGCCGACGGCAAGAAAGGCGTCCAGCTCGTCGTCAAGGAAGCGGACCGCCGCGTGGACGTCCTCGTGGACGGCCAGCCCTTCACGTCCTACATCTGGCCGACCACGCTCAAGAAGCCCGTGCTCTACCCCCTGCGCACGTCGGCGGGCACCGTCGTCACGCGCGGCTTTCCGCTGGAGCCGCGGCCGGGTGAGCGCGTCGACCATCCGCACCACGTCGGGCTGTGGCTCAACCACGGCGACGTCAACGGCTTCGATTTCTGGAACAACTCCGAGGCCATCCCGGCCAAGGACGCGGCCAAGTACGGGACCATCGTCCATCGCGCCATCAAGAGCGCGAAGAGCGGCGCCGACAAGGGCGAGCTCCAGGTGACGGAGGACTGGACGACGCCGGACGGCAAGACCCTGCTGCGCGAGGACACGACGTACGTGTTCCGTGGCGGGCCGGGGCTGCGCTCGATCGACCGCATCACGACCCTGACCGCGCCCGATCAGAAAGTGACGTTCCGCGACAGCAAGGAGGGCATGATCGGCATGCGCGTGGCCCGCGAGCTCGAGCAGCCCTCCGACAAGGCGGAAGTCTTCACCGATGCCAGCGGCAAGGCCACCGCGGTGGCCAAGCTCGACAACACGGGCGTGAGCGGCCTCTACACGAGCAGCGAGGGCAAGACCGGCGACGCGGTGTGGGCCACGCGCGCGCCATGGACCATGCTCTCGGGGACGATCGGCAAAGAGCCGATCACGCTCGCCCTCCTCGATCATCCGAAGAACCCGACCCATCCCACCTATTGGCACGCCCGCGGCTACGGTCTGTTCGCCGCGAACCCGTTCGGGGCCAAGGCCTACACCGACGGCAAGGTGGAGACGAACTTCGCGCTGGAGCCCGGGCAGTCGGTGACGCTCAAGCACCGCGTGCTGATCCTCTCCGGGCCCACCACCGCGGGCCAGGTCGGCGCGCAGTACAAGCGCTACGTCGACGAGGTGAAGTAGCGGATCGATGGCCTCCGATCCGCCTCCGCGGCGGGACAGCGCGGATCCGTCGCTCTCCGACTGGACGCTGAGCGCGCAGCACACGGAGGCCACGTCCGGCCGGCCGCCGGCCCCGGCGGCCGAAGGCGGCTTCACACCCGGCACGGTCCTGGCCGCGCGCTACCGAGTGGTGGCGCGGCTGGGCCGGGGCGGCATGGGCGAGGTGTACCGCGCGGACGACCTCAAGCTCGGCCAGGCCGTGGCCCTGAAGTTCGTCCGGGGCGCGCTGTCTCCCGAAGTCCTCAAGCGGCTCTACAGCGAGGTCGCTCTCGGCCGCCAGGTGTCCCATCCGAGCGTGTGCCGCCTCTACGACGTCGTGGAGGTCGAGCACGAGACCTTCCTGGCCATGGAGTACGTCGACGGCGAGGACCTGCAGTCGCTGCTGGCGCGGATCGGACGGCTGCCCCCGGACAAGGCCGTCGAGATCGCACGCGACCTCTGCTCGGGGCTGGCCGCCGTCCATGAGAAGGGCATCATCCATCGCGACCTCAAGCCGGCGAACGTGATGATCGACGGCCGCGGCCGGGCGCGCATCACCGACTTCGGCCTGGCCGTGATGCCGCAGGCGTCGGGTCAGTACGCCTTCGTCGGCACTCCCGCCTACATGTCTCCGGAGCAGCTGACGGGGGGAGAGGTCACGCCGCGCAGCGATCTCTATGCCTTCGGCCTGATCCTCTTCGAGATGGCGACCGGGCAACGGTTCTTCGACGCCAAGAGCGAGGACGCGCTCGTCCTGCAGCATCGCGAGTCCAAGGGTCCCCGGCTCTCGAGCGCGTCGCGCTTCCTCGACCCCGCCGCCGAGCGTCTCGTCGTCCAGTGCGTCGAAGAGGATCCGCGCAACCGTCCGCCCTCCGCGCGCGCGCTCCTCGCCCTCCTCCCGGGGATGGATCCTCTGGAGGCGGCGGTGGCGGCGGGGGAGACGCCCTCACCGGAAATCGTGGCGGCGGCGGCGACGGTCGGCGACCTCTCCGCGGGGCGAGCGTGGGGCGCCCTTGCCTGCGTGATCGGAGGCCTCGTCCTCGCCCCCTGGCTGGCCGATCAAACCGGCTACCTCCAGCGCGCCCTGCTCCCGAAGACGCCTGAGGTCATGGCGGATCGCGCGCGCGAGGTGCTGGGGCGGCTCGCCCCCGACCGCATGATGGCGGACGAGGCCTACTCGTTCGAGTGGGACGTCGCCTACCTCGGCGATGTCGGCGCCCATGACCGCTCGCCCGATCGCTGGCAGAAGCTGGCCACGAAGCCGTTCCCCCCTCTGTACTTCTATTACCGGCAGAGCCCGCGCAAGCTGATCGCCGCGAACCGCGACGGCATGGTCCGCGCGGACGATCCTCCGGTGGACATGTCCGGCATGGCGGAAGTCGTGCTCACCCCGCGCGGCCAGCTCCTCGGCTTCCTGGTTGTCCCCCCGCAACGTGAAACGGGGGAAGGACCGTGGCCGGAGCCGGATTGGAGCGCGCTCCTGGGCGAGACGGCCCTGGACAGGTCCACGCTGCGCGCGGTCGCGCCACAGTGGGCCTCGCCCGTCGATTCCGATCGCAAGGCAGCCTGGGAAGCCGCGTACGGGGCGGGAGAGGATGCGGTCCACGTCCGCATCGAGGCCGCCTCCTATCACGGCCGTCCGGTATGGTTCGCCGTGTTGCCTCCGTGGATGAAGGCCACACGCATGGCCGTGCGCGAGGGCACGCCGCCGACGCCGGTGGGAGAGGCGGGCGTATGGCTCCTCGCCCTCGCCATGCCCCTCGGGGGCGTGCTCCTGGCACGCCACAACCTGCGCCTCGGGCGCGTGGATCGCAAGGGCGCGTTCCGCGTCGCCCTTTTCGTGTTCGTGAGCTACACGCTGGCCCGGCTCTTCCGCGCCGACCACGTGGCCGCCTTCGGCGACGAGCTCTGGATCCTCATCAAGATCCTGGCCTATCCCGCCTTCTGGGCGGCACAGGTATGGCTCCTCTACACCGCCCTCGAGCCCTACGTGCGGCGGCGCTGGCCGCACATGCTCATCTCGTGGAAGCGGCTCCTCGGCGGCGCGTTCGACGACCCGATGGTGGGACGCGACGTGCTCCTCGGGGCCGTGGTGGGCATGGTGTTGATCGTGCTCTTCCTGGC
>DASTLK010000381.1:0-5452 GCA_035715025.1 Vicinamibacteria bacterium | reverse complement strand
GGTCACGAACGCGGCCATCACGAGGTCGTAATACCGGTACGCCCGCCGGGGGCCCGGTGCGGGAGACGCCTGGGTGGCAGCCGCGGGATGGGTCATGGAGCAGGGATCCTAAACCACGGGCGTACAATTCCCGGCATGCCCGAACCTCAACTCGCGCCCGAACCCGCGCTCGGTCGTTTCGAGCCCGCCACGTTCAAGGCCGCGAACGAAGCGCCCGTGCAGCTCGATTGGCAGCCGGGGACGTTGGTTCGCCTGGAGTTCGGGGCGGGCAGCATCGTCGAGAAGATCCCGCCCATCATCGTGACCGGGGTCGTCACCGCGGTCGCCGCCCTCGTCGCCATGGGGTGGCTGAAGCTCGGAGGAGGGTGGCTCTGGGTTTTCCTCGCCGGCGTGGCGGGCCTCGTCGTGAGGACCGGGATCGAGAAGAGCCAGCTCCAGCCGCGTCAGGTGCGGTTCGATTGGAGCACGCGATCGGCGAACTTCAGCAGCTCAGGCCCGGGTACGACCGTTCCCTTCGACCGCGTCAAGGAACTGGTGTTGCGCGGCCACGTCGTCCGCCTCCGTGGGGACGACGGGGACAGGGTTGGGCACTACTGGTGTGAGCTCATCGCCGCCGCCGAGTACGGCGGCGAGCACACGGTGGCCGTCGGGCGGTGGTTCCACGAGTCCGACCCGGCGTACCAGATGATGGCGCCGATGGCGGCCGAGCTGGCCGCGGGCCTGTCCGTGCCCTGGCGGTGGGAGGACTTCACTCCGTCCGCCAGCGCCATCCTCGATCGCATCTGACGTCACCGCCACCATCACCGCCGATGTCGAGTGCCCCCGAGCCGACACTCGAGTCCCATGCCGCACGTGCTCGGCCCGCGCGCGTTCCACTCCTCGCGGTGGCGCCTCTCCTCCTCGCCTCCGGCTTCTGCGCGCTCACCTACCAGGTCGCGTGGACGCGGGGATTCCGCCTCATCTTCGGAGCGTCGACGGCGGCGTCCGCGGCCGTGCTCGCCGTCTTCATGGGTGGCCTGGGCCTGGGCGCGTGGTGGCTGGGACGGCAGACGGATCGTTCCGCGCGCCCGCTCCTCCTCTATGCCGCGCTCGAAGGGCTCGTCGGCCTCTTCGCCGCGTGCAGCCCCGGGCTGATGGCCCTGGCCGGGTGGGCGTATCGCAAGCTGGGGGGCAGCGCGGTCCTCGGCCACGGAGTCGCGACTCTCGCGTGTCTCTTGCTAGCCGCGGTCGTGATGCTGCCGGCGACCGTGCTCGCGGGCGGCACTTTCGGCGCCGCCGCGCGCTCGACGGAGAGCGAGTGGGATCCCCGCCGGCGAAGGACGGCGCTCCTCTACGGCGTCAACACGCTGGGCGCGGTGGTCGGCTGTCTCTCCACGACCTTCTTCCTCCTGGAGTCTCTCGGCACCCGGGCCACCTTGTGGACGGCGAGCGCCTTGAACCTCGCCGTCGCCCTGATCGCCGCGGCCGTGTCCGCCCGGCGTCCTCCGCTGCCCGCGTCCAGCCCATCCGCGGCCGCGGCCATCCAGGACCGCCCTTCCGTGCCCGCGCGCTTCGTGCTGGCGGCCGCCGCGATCGTCGGCTTCGCGTTCCTCCTGATGGAGATCGTGTGGTACCGGATGCTGGGCCCGATCCTGGGGGGGACCGTCTACACGTTCGGGCTCGTGCTCGCGATGGCCCTGGCCGGGATCGCGCTGGGCGGGATCCTCTACTCCACGTTGCCGCGCCGGACGACGCCCGACCTGCACACGTTCGCGATGACGTGCGTGGGCGAGGCGGCGCTGATCGCGCTGCCCTACGTCCTCGGCGATCGGTTGGCGCTTCTCACGATCGCGCTCTTTCCGCCCGCCGGTTCTTCCTTGTGGGCGCATGTGACCGGGTGGTCCGTCATCGCCTTCATCGTCGTCTTCTTTCCGGCCCTCGTCGCGGGCGCGCAGTTCCCGCTGCTGATCGCCCTCCTGGGATCGGGACGGCAGCAGCTCGGCCGCCACGTCGGGCTCGCGTATCTCTCCAACACGCTCGGGGCCGTCGCGGGCGCGCTCGCCGGGGGTTTCGGACTGCTGCCCCTCCTGTCGGCGCCGGGCTGCTGGCGGGCGGTCGCCCTGCTGCTGTGTGGGACGGCGCTCTTCGCGTCCCTGCTCGCGCACGGCGACACGTCACGCCGGCTGGACACGCTGGTGGCCACGAGCGCGGTGGCCACCGTCCTCTTCGTCTCCGTCGGTCCTACGGCGGCGTGGCGGCACAGCGGCATCGGGATCCACGGGATCGAGTTGTTCGGCGCACGCCCGGGAGCGGGAAAGAACACGGACCAGGCCTGGCTCAATGCCAGCCGCCGCGCCGTGATCTGGGAGCGGGACGGCGTCGAGAGCAGCCTGGCTCTCAATGCCCAGGAGGGGCTGGCCTTCGTGGTGAACGGGAAGATCGACGGCAACGCCCGCCAGGATGCCCCGACCCAGGTCATGGGCGGGCTGCTCGGCGCCCTCCTGCGTCCGGCACCCACGCGGACCGCTTTCATCGTCGGTCTGGGAACGGGCAGCACCGCCGGATGGCTGGGCGCACTGCCCGAGATGCAGCGGACCGACGTGGTGGAGCTCGAGCCGGCGATGTTGCAGGTGGCGCGCGCCTGCGCCCCCGTGAACCGTGACGTGCTGCACAACCCGCGCGTGCGCGTCGTCATCGGCGATGCCCGTGAAGTGCTGACCACGACCCCCGAGCGCTACGATCTCGTCTTCTCGGAGCCCTCCAACCCCTACCGCGCGGGAATCGCCAGCCTGTTCACCCGCGAGTTCTATCGCTCCGCCGCCGACCGGTTGACGCCGGACGGCGTCTTCCTGCAGTGGCTGCAGGCCTACGCCATCGACGCGCAGACCGTCGCCACCATCCTGGCCACGCTCGCCGACGTCTTTCCGGAGGTGGAGATCTGGCAGACCCATGATCGCGATCTGCTCCTCGTCGGCTCGAAGGCGCCCCTGGCTCATGACCTCGAGGGCCTGGCCACCCGCATGCGCCAGGAACCCTACGCCACCGCCCTGCGCGTCGCCTGGCGGGCCACCGACGTCCACGAGGTGCTCGGTCGCTTCGTGGGCGGCCCGGCCGTCGCGCGCCACTTCCGAGAGGCGGGGGCCGCCCTGAACACCGACGACGTCAATCGTGTCGAGTTCAGCTTCGCGCGCACGGTGAGCGTCGGAGCGTTCGAGATCGAGCAGCTTCGCGGCGACGCCGACCGGCTGGGGGCCAGCCGTCTGCCCATGGATGGCGTCGACTGGGACCGCGTTCGGCGCCATCGCGTGGACGCGTACACGATCTCCCACACGGAGGCCCCTCTGCCCTCAGGGCTCTCTCCCGCGGAACGGACGGCGGCGCTGGCGCAGCTTCTCCTGGCCCGGGGAGACCTGCTGGGCGCGCTTCGGTCCTTCCAGGCCCTGGGCCGCCCTCCGCGTGGGCTCATCGAGAGCGCGCTCCTCGCCGAGGGCCTGGCCGAGGCCGGCGATCTCCAGGCCAGCGGCCCCATCGCCGCGCTGGGGCAGCTCTTGCCCGTGGAAGCAGACGCCGCGGCCGCGCGGCTCGCCCTGCGGCGGGGGCGGCCGGACGTGGCGGCGGCCACCCTCGTGTCCGCGTTCTCCGGTTATCGCGCCGATCCCTGGCCCGACATGGCGGCCATGAACCGGGCGCTCGACCTCGCCGTGGAGACGGTCACGCAGCGGAAGGACACGGCGACCCCGCTCTTCGAGACGCTGGGCGAGCCGTTCGCGGTCCGAGCACTCGACGAGGCGCGGATCCATACCCGACTCCGCATCGCCGCGGTGGGCGGCCTGGCCGACCGATGCGTGGAGGCGCTCTCACCGCTGGAGCCGCACATACCGTGGCGCGGGGACGTCCTCCGGTACCGCGTCGAATGCTACCGCTCCCGCCATCACCCGCACGCCGAGGCGGCCGCCGCGGATCTCGCGCGCTTCCTTCGCGACGCCACTCCGCCCTCTCCTGGACGTTGAAGGATGGTGGGCGCTGTAGGACTTGAACCTACGACTTCCACCGTGTGAAAGGCCTTGGCGTAGATTCCGCTGGTCGCCCGCGCCGAGCACGGTCCCGAGGCGGTTGCGCGGGTCAATGGCCTCCGCGCCGATCCGGGGGCGCGATCGCGGGAACGCCTTCCGCAGTCATGATGCTGAAGAGCTGTTCCCATGCCGCCACGACGATGCGCGAGCCGTCGGGGGAGATGCCGAAGGATTCCGTGGAGGCTTCGGGGTCGAACCCGGCGAGGGGCCGGCGCGTCGCGGTCGTGTCGTGCCCCGGCACGAAGTCCTGGACGAAGACGCCGTTCACCCCCCGCTCGTCCTGGCCGACGAAGGCGATGGCGCGTCCCCCCGGCATCCAGCGCCCGCGGCCCATTCTGGCCGTGGTCTCCCTGCGCCTTTCGACCAGAATCTCGAAGGGCACGGTGACCCCGTCGGCGATCCGGACGACTCGCACGACGACGGACCTGGACCCGTACCCCACCGAACTAAGGGCGTATTGGCCGTCGGGCGAGACCTCCGGAGGGCCGTCCCAGCCGGCCGCGAGGAGGGTTGCCTCCGAGCCATCTCGGTGAACCTTCCAGACCCCGACCTTCTCCGGATGCCCGGACGAGTAGACGATCCAACGACCATCGGGCGTCGACGTCGCGTTCGTGGCATCGACCCCGTCGTGCGTGAGCTGCCGGGCACCGCTGCCGTCGGCCTCCGCGGTCCAGATCTCGAAATGCCCCGACCGGTTGGAGCTCCAGAGGAGCGTCTTGCCATCGTGGGTGAAGGCCGGATCGAAATCATCGGCGGGGTCATCAGTCAGCCGGCGCACGGCGCCGCTTCCCGTCGAGATCTCCCAGAGGTCGAGGTTGCCGCTGCGCGTGGAGGCGAAGACGACCCGCTCGCCATCGGGAGAATACACGGGCTGGCGGTCGGTGCTGTTGCCGCGCGTGATCCATCGGAGGGCGACGGGTGAATTCGGCCGTTCCTCATCCGCGGCGACCGCTCCGCGATCGCCCGGTGGGTGCTTCTCCGGGAGGGAAGCGCGTTGGAGCAGGACCTCCCGCAGATTCTCGCGCGGCGAGCGCGCATCGAAGACGACGCGGCCGGGGGCGAGGACGTCGAGTACGACGCCGTTGTTCGGACTCCAGGCCAAGGGCCTGGCGGCGCCCGAGCGAACATCCTGAAGGATGAGGCGCGCCGTGCCGCCGGCGCTGTCCCCGGCGACCGACTCCGCTTGCGAGTAGACGAGCTCCGTCGGGCTCAACCACGCCACCGCGGAGATGCGGCCCGTGGGCCAGGGCGGAGGCGGGTCGAGGGCCCGGGTCTCCTTGCCGTCGGCGGCGATGAGCATGATCGGCAGTAGAACGAAGCTTCGGAAGCCCGTGACCGCGATCGTCCGGCCGTCCGGGGACCAACGGGGATGTCCGTGCTCTTCCGCGAGCCGCGCGATC
>DASTLK010000380.1:0-2963 GCA_035715025.1 Vicinamibacteria bacterium | reverse complement strand
GGAGCGCTGCGCGGGATCCGCTACCTGCAGGAGTCGGGGGCCGGTCGCGGCGCGTTCCTGCCTCTCGCTTCCGCCCGCACCAAGGCGGACTGCGTCGCCCTGCGCGACGTGGCCGCACAGGAACCCAAGGCGCGCGGGCTCCTCGGCGACGTCTATCGCGTCACCGGTCCCCACGCCGCCCCCATCAAGGCGGCCCTGCCCGAAGCCCTGGTCGTCGAGACGCTGGAAGATGCGTTCGAGATCGTCTCCCGCCAGGGCCCCGTGGCCTGCGTGACCCTCGCGGGCGAGACGCTGCGCGGATCGATGGTCGAAGGCGGACGCGGCGTGAAGGGCCTCCTCGCTCCCCGCCGCGAGATCCGCGAGATCTCGGTCCGGCAGGAGCAGGTCGAAGCGTCCCTGCGCAGCGCGCGGGACCGCGGACAGGAGGCCGCCACACGCGCGGAGGCGGCGGTGGCGGAGGTCCGCGGGCTCGAGGAGCGCATCCACGTCGCGGAGAAGGATCTCGTCGCCCTGCGTCACGACCTTCTCTCCGCGGAGGACGAGATGGCGCGCCTGCAGCGCAAGGCCGCCGTGCTCGACACCGAGCGCGGCCAGGCGGAGCAGGAGCGCGGAGCGGCCGCGGTGCGCCTGGCCGAGATCGAGCAGGCCCTGGGCACGGCCGAGCGCGACCGCGACGAGGGCAGCCGGCGCCTGGCCGCGCTGACCACGGCCGTGGCGGAGGCGCGCGCGGCCAGCGAGGCGGCCCAGGTCCGCACCTCGGAGGCGAAGAGCGTGCTGGCCGCGCTGCGCGAGCGGGCGGCGGCCACGGAAGCGGAGTGCCGGCGCCTGGAGCAGGACCATCGCGACCTCCTCGGCCGCATTGCCGCCGCCGAGCAGCGCGCCTCGGAGATGGACGCGCGCGGCGAGGAGTTGCGCGCGGAGATGGCGGAGGCGGAACGCCAGTTGACGGAGGCGCTCACCGCGCGCGAGCGGGTCGGCGCCGAGGCGGCGATCGCCGAGGACCGCGTGCGCGACCTGCGCAACGAGCTGGAAGGCCGCGAGGCCGGCCTCAAGGAACGCCGCCGTGAGCGCGACATGCTGCGCGACGCGCTGGGCGAGCTGGAGGTGGCGCAGGCGCGCACGGGCTCGGACCTCGACCACCTCGGACGCGAGTGCCATCAGGCGGTGGCCATGATGGCGGCGGAGGCGGCCGCGCTCATCACGGACGAAGACCGGGCCAAGGACCTTCCCGGCCTCGAGCTCCAGGTGCAGGAGATGCGCGAGCGTCTCGACCGCATGGGCCCCGTCAACGTGCTCGCCGTCGAGCAGTCGCAGGAGCTGGAGGAGCGCTCGACGTTCCTGGCCGCGCAGCGTCAGGACCTGCTGGATTCGATCGCGGAGCTGGATCAGGCCATCAAGAAGATCGACCGCGCGTCACGCGAGCGGTTCCAGGAGGCCTTCCAGGTCATCAACCAGCACTTCGGCGAGATCTTCCGCCAGCTCTTCGGCGGAGGCACGGCCGGGCTCGCGTTGATCGACGAGGAGGACCTCCTCGAGAGCGGCATCGACGTCATGGCCCAACCGCCCGGCAAGCGGCTGCAGAACGTCATGCTCCTCTCCGGAGGCGAGAAGGCGCTGACCGCGATCTCGCTCCTGTTCGCGATCTTCCAGTACAAGCCCTCGCCCTTCTGCATCCTGGACGAGGTGGACGCGCCCCTCGACGACGCCAACATCGGGCGCTTCGTGCGCATGCTCGAGGGGCTCAAGGAGCAGACCCAGTTCGTTCTCATCACCCACTCGCGCAAGACGATGGAGATCGCGGACCAGCTCTACGGCGTCACCATGGAAGAGCCGGGGGTGAGCAAGCTCGTGAGCGTCCGCCTGAGTTAGGGCTCGTGACGAGAGTCGTCTTCGACGTCGACGACGCGTCGCTGCGCGACACGTTCCTGCGGACGTTCTTCTTCGGCGCGCTGGACGGTCTGCGGCCGGAAACGCCGGCCCTCTGGGGACGCATGACGGCCCAGCAGATGGTGGAGCACCTCGTCTGGACGTTCGAGGTTTCCACGGGGCGCGTCGTCCTGGAATGCCCGTACCCTGAAGATCAGCGCGAACGGATGAAGCCGTTCCTGTACCACAATCGCCCCACGCCCCACGAGTTCATGAACCCGGCCCTTCGAGACGGCCTTCCCCAGCTGCGTTCTCCCGATCTCAGGGCCGCCAGAACGGCCCTGATGACCGAGGTGGACCGCTTCCTCGAGCACTCCCGCACGCGGCCGGACACGCGGCACACGCATCCGATCTTCGGGCCCGTCGGCGTCGAGGAGTGGTCGCGCACGCACTTCAAGCACGGCTGCCATCACCTCCTGCAGTTCGGTCTCATCGAGGTCGAGGCGCCAGTCAAGGAGAGTCCATGAGGAACAAGGTGCTGCTCGCGGCGGCCATCGCCGCCGCCGTCCTGGCCGGCCGTCTCGTGCTGTCGCAGCCGGCTGAGGATCCGCTCGATCCCGTACGCGTGGCCGGAGACACGCACCGCCTCGCCTTCGAGAACCAGTTCGTGCGCGTGCTCGACGTCCACCTTCCGCCGGGCAAGGTCGAGCCCCGCCACCGCCATCCGCACGGGATGAGCGTCTACTTCACGGACTGGGAGGCAAAGGTGACCCCGGACGGCCAGCCCACGGAGGTGCACCCGCGGAAGGCGGGGACGTTCGCCTGGAACGAGGCCGTCATCCACACCGTCCAGAACGCCGGAAAGACCGAGGGCCACATCCTCCGCATCGAGCTGAAATTCTGAGAGCAGGCCCGAACGTTCTGGAACCCATCGGGCGTTTCCGGAGTATATTCCCTACAAAGTAGGTTTATGCCGGATCGACTGGGGTCCTTCGAGCAGCTCCTCCTCCTCGCCCTCCTGCGCCTGGGCGACGACGCGTACGGCGTCCCCATCCGGGACGAGATCGAGGAGAGGACCGGCCGAACGATCTCGCCAG
>DASTLK010000379.1:0-4178 GCA_035715025.1 Vicinamibacteria bacterium | reverse complement strand
GGAAGCGCAGCTCGTCTTCGCCGCTCATCTGCGGGAAGCCCCCCTGCCTCTCGAGGGACGCGCGGCGGCGCCGGTCGTCGCGGAGCTGCGGGCCACCGAGGGCCGGCGGCGATCCACGTTCGCCTCGCCTCTCCATCGGGCGGCGGACGCTTACGTCGTGACGCGCGGAGAAGGACGAACGATCGTGGCCGGCTATCCCTGGTTCACGGATTGGGGGCGGGACACCTTCATCGCGATGCGCGGCATCTGCCTGGCCGCGCGCCGGCTCGACGATGCGCGGTCGATCCTGCTCGAATGGGCGGGCGCGCTCTCGGACGGCATGCTGCCGAATCGTTTCGCCGATCGCGGCGACGCCCCCGAGTTTGGCG
Source organism: Vicinamibacteria bacterium (assembly GCA_035715025.1). Classification (GTDB taxonomy): domain Bacteria; phylum Acidobacteriota; class Vicinamibacteria; order Fen-336; family Fen-336; genus AA29. Next base: position 3,810 of record DASTLK010000379.1, on the reverse strand, counting down.
CCGTCGATGCCTCGCTGTGGTTCGTCATCGCCGTCCACGAGTACCTGGCCGCGGCGGCGGCGGGCGGGCGGCCCGCGCCCCCCGGCGATCGTCGCCTGCTGCAGTCCGCAGTGGAGGCGATCGTGGACGGGTATGCGGCGGGCACGCGCCACGGGATCCGGCTCGATGGCGACGGCCTGCTCGCGGCGGGTCTACCCGGGGTGCCGCTCACATGGATGGACGCGCGCGTCGGCGGTCAGTCGGTCACTCCGCGGGTGGGCAAGCCGGTCGAGGTGCAGGCACTCTGGCTCAACGCGCTCACCATCGCCTCCGCGTTCTCCGAGCGCTGGCCCCGGACACTGGCGGCCGGCGTGCGCGCGTTCCGCCAGCGGTTCTGGAACGCGGCCACGCGGGCCCTCAACGACGTCGTCGATCCCGATCACCTTCCGGGCACGGTGGACGCGACCTTCCGGCCCAACCAGATCCTCGCCGTTGGCGGCCTCCCCTTCGCCCTGCTCGAGCCCGCGATGGCACGTCAGGTCGTGGACGCGGTGGAAGCGCGCCTGTGGACGCCCCTGGGGTTGCGCACGCTGGCCGCGGACGAGCCCGGCTACGCCCCGCGTTGCCAGGGCGCCGTGAGCGAGCGCGACTCCGCGTACCATCAGGGCACGGTGTGGCCGTGGCTGCTCGGTCCTTTCGTCGAGTCCTGGGTGCGCGTCCGTGGCGACACACTGGAGGCGCGGCGTGAGGCGCGGCAGCGCTTCTTCGATCCGCTGATGCGCCACCTCGAGGAAGGCGGCCTGGGCCACGTGTCCGAGATCCTGGACGGAAGCTCCCCGCACGCGCCGCGCGGCTGCCCGTTCCAGGCCTGGTCGGTGGGGGAGGCCCTGCGCCTCGACCGTATCGTGCTCGGCGACGACAGCCGCCGGGCGCCGACGGTGGCTCCGGGCGCGAAGGCGGAGGTCACGCCGCGCGCGAAGGGCCTTGGCCCCGCGCGGCCCGGTTTCGGCGTCGACCGCGAATCCAACCGCTAGCCGTGGGCATCCAAGAGACCATGAAGCAGCGTCCGCGCGTCGTGATCCTGGGCGGCGGCTTCGCCGGCATCTACGCCGCGATGCAGCTGGAGAAGGCGGTGCGCAAGGGCGAGGACGTCGAGATCGTCCTCGTCAACAAGGAGAACTACTTCGTCTTCCAGCCCATGCTGCCGGAGGTGATCTCCGGGACGATCGGGATCCTCGACGTGGTCAGTCCCATCCGGCGCCTCCTGCCGCGCACGGACCTCCACGTGCGCGACGTGGAGGAGATCGACCTCGAGAAGAAGCTCGTCATCACGAGCCCCGGCTTCCGGCCGCATCCCCACGTCATTCCCTTCGACCACCTGGTGCTGGCCCTGGGCAGCGTCACCGATTTCCGCGGCCTGCGCGGCCTGCCCGAGCACGCCTTCCCGTTCAAGAACCTCGGCGACGCCCTCAACCTGCGGAACCACGTGATTCGCGCCCTCGACGAGGCGTCGATCGAGCGCCACGACGAGACCCTGCGCAAGCAGCTCCTCACCTTCGTGGTGGCCGGGGGCGGGTTCTCGGGCGTCGAGGTCGTGGCCGAGCTCAACGACTTCGTGCGCGAGGTCGCGCGCAGCTACCCGGGCCTCGACCCGCGCGAGATCCGCATCGTGCTCCTGCACGGCGGGGAGCGGATCCTCCCCGAGGTCGCGGAGCGCCTGGCCCTTTTCGCGCAGGACATCCTCATGCGCCGCGGCGTCGAGATCCGACTCAAGACCGTCCTGGAGGCGGCCACCGGAGACGCGGCCATCCTGCGCGGCGGCGAGACCATCCCCACCAAGACGCTCGTCTCGACGGTGCCCTCCTTCCCGCATCCGCTCCTGGAAGCGCTGCCGCTGGCCAAGGGCAAGAACCGGCGCCTGCTCGCCAACCGGCACCTCCAGGCGGAAGGACGGACCGACGTCTGGGCGCTCGGCGACTGCGCGGTCGTGCCCCAGACGGACGGTACGCCCTCGCCGCCCACGGCCCAGCACGCCATCCGGCAGGCCGCGGTCGCCGCCCACAACATCGTGGCCACGTTGCACGGGCGTGCGCTGCGCACCTTCGACTTCAAGGGCCTGGGCAAGATGGGCGCGCTCGGACATCGGTCGGCCATCGCCGAGCTGCCGGGCGGGATCAAGGTCTCCGGCTTCCTGGCCTGGTGGATCTGGCGCAGCATCTACCTGGTGAAGCTGCCGGGTTGGGGACGGCGGCTGCGTGTGGCCTCCGCCTGGAGCCTCGACCTGTTGCTGCCGGCGGAGCTGGTGCAGCTCAAGCTCGGCGGCTCGCGCGGCGTCACCCAGGAGCACTTCGAGCCCGGCCAGGAGGTCTTCCGCCAGGGCGATCTCGGCGATCGCGTGTATCTCGTCATGAGCGGCCAGGCGGAGGTCTGGCGCTCCGTCGACGGCGTCGAGGAGTGCCTCGGCCAGCTCGAGCCCGGAGACTGGTTCGGGGAGATGGCGCTGCTCAACGAGACGACGCGCGGCGCCACCGTTCGCTGCACGAAAGCGATGGACGCCCTGATCCTGCCCAAGAGCGAGTTCAGCGTCCTGGCCGCGAACCTGCCCGATCTGCGCCGCAGCTTCGAGCGGGTGATGGAGGGACGGCGGGGCGGCGCGGGCATGGGCGTGGGCAGCAGGCGCGATTCCGTATGACCACGCGCATGGTCGAGTGGGACCTGCCGGCGTCGCTGGTGGAGTGGGAAGTCGCGCGCGCGCCGCGCGCCTAGCGGGCGGATTCGGCCAGCACATGCAGGCGATGCCGCTCCCCCGGAACGTGGCCCTTGCCCTCGCGCTCGGAGCGGCGCTCGTCGGCCTTTCTCCGGCGGAGGCCGCCGAGCTGCGGCTCGACGGGTTCCTCTTCGGCCGCGGCCTGCTCGTGGACGGTCCGCCGTCCTGGCTGGACTCCGGCTTCGGAAGGTTCACGGAGCCGGGTCGCGGCGAGACCGGTCCTCGGGAGTTCGCCCGGTCGGGGAAGGCCGAGGCGCAGGCTCGCCTCGAGTGGTCCCCGACGCTCCTCTGGCGGGTGCGCGTGCATGCCCTCGCGCGCTACGAGCCCAGCGCCGGGCGTCGTGGGCATGCGGGGGTGACGGAGGCGCTGATCGAGCTGCGTCCGGAGCTGACGCCCACGACCGCCCTCCGCTTCCGCCTGGGAACCGTGTTCTTCCCCAACTCGGGCGAGAACGTCCGGCCGCTCTGGTCTTCGCCGTTCACGCTGACCCTGTCCGCGCTGGACACCTGGATCGCGGAGGAGCTGCGCCCGACGGCGCTCGAGGTGACCTTCGTGCGCAAAGGCCGCTCTCCCGATCACGAGATCGAGGTCGGGGCGGCGGTGCTCGCGGGCGCGGACACCTCGGGAGCGCTCCTGGCCTGGCGTGGCTGGACGCTCGGCGACCGGCTGGTCACTCTGGGGGAGCGGGTGCCGCTCCCTCCCCTGTCGTCGTTCGAGGCCGGGGGCGCCTTCGCCGGGCAACGCCGCGGAACCACGCCGACGGCGGAACTGGACGGGCGCCCGGGATGGATGGCGCGGGCGGGGTGGTCGCACGGCACGCGTGCCGCCGTCCGGGTCTGGGCCCTCGACAACGCCGGCGATCGCCGCCTCCATCGCGGGCAGTACGCGTGGCGCACGCAGCTGCTCGCCGCGGGCGCGACCCTGTCCGCGGGACCGCGCTTGACCCTCGTCACCGACGCCATGATCGGGCGCTCGGGGATGGGGCCTCTCGGGGAAGCGCACGTGGACATCGACTTCCGGACCGCGTACGTGATGGCGTCGCTCGGCGGGGCGCGCGCCCGCC
>DASTLK010000378.1:0-1731 GCA_035715025.1 Vicinamibacteria bacterium | reverse complement strand
TGGCGGACGTTCCCCACCGTGCGCAACGAGCGCTGGTTCCACGGCAACGTGGTGCTCCTGGGCGACGCCGCCCACACCGCCCATTTCTCGATCGGCTCGGGAACGAAGCTGGCCATGGAAGACGCGATCGCCCTCGTGGAGGCGTTCCGGCAGCACCGCGACGGGCCCCTCCCGCGTGTCCTCGCGGACTACGAGGCCTCGCGCAAAGCGGAGGTGGGGCGGCTCCAGACGGCCGCGGAGACCAGCCTCGCGTGGTTCGAGAACAGCGCGCGCCTCGTGGACCTCGACCCGCTCACCTTCACCTTCAGCCTCCTGACCCGCAGCAAGCGCATCACCTACGACAACCTGCGCCGGCGCGATCCCTCGCTGGTCGAGCGCGTGACCACGCGCTTCGCGGGGGAGGCCGGTCGGGCCGCGGGCTCCTTCGTGTCCGCGGGCTCCAACCCGGCGCCCCCGGCTTTCCAGCCGTTCCCCTTGCGCGGCCTCACCCTCGCCAACCGGATCGTGGTCTCGCCGATGTGCCAGTATTCCTGCGACGACGGGACGATCTCCGATTGGCATCTCGTGCACCTGGGCAGCCGCGCCATCGGCGGGGCCGGGCTCGTCTTCGGCGAAGCCACCCACGTGGCGGCCGACGCGCGCATCTCGCCGGGCTGCGCCGGCATGTACAAGCCGGAGCATGTGGCCGCCTGGAAGCGCGTGGTGGATTTCGTGCACCGCCACTCCGGGGCGAAGATCGGCCTGCAGCTGGCCCATGCCGGCCGCAAGGGATCGGCCACGCGGCCGTGGGAGGGCGACATCCCCCTGCGCGAAGGCGGCTGGCCCCTCCTGGCGGCTTCGGCGATTCCCTTCGACGAGGGCTGGCCCACGCCGCGGGCGATGGACCACGCCGACATGGACCGCGTTCGCTTCCAGTTCGTCCGAGCGGCGCTCATGGCCCACGAGGCCGGCTTCGACATGCTCGAGCTGCACATGGCCCACGGCTACCTGCTGGCCAGCTTCATCTCCCCCTTGACGAACTGGCGCGAGGACGAGTACGGGGGCGCCATCGACAATCGGATGCGCCTGCCCCTCGAGGTCTTCGATGGGGTGCGGGCGGTGTGGCCGCAGGAGAAGCCCATCTCCGTCCGCATCTCGGCCACCGATTGGGCGAAGGGCGGCACCAGCAGCGCGGACCGGGTGGCCATCGGCCGCCGGCTGAAGGCCCGCGGCTGCGACATCGTGAGCGTGTCCGGAGGAAGCACCGTGCCCGACCAGCGGCCGGTCTACGGCCGCATGTTCCAGGTGCCGTTCAGCGAGGAGATCCGGCTGGAGGCGGGCATCCCCACGATGACGGTGGGAAACGTCCAGGACGCCGACCAGGCGAACACCATCCTCGCGGCCGGGCGCGCGGACCTGGTGGTGCTGGCGCGTGGGCACCTGGCGGATCCGTATTTCACGCTGCACGCGGCCGCCGCCTACGGCGTCGACGTGCCCTGGCCCGTGCAGTACCTTGCGGCGCGGCCGGCCTCGCGCAAAGGATAGCAACGGAAAGGGCGCCCCCGGGGGAGCGCCCTTTCGGTTCCGACCGACGACGCTTGACTCTGGCGGGTCAGCGAATCAGAAGATCACCTTCGCGCTGACGGTGGCGGTCCGCTGGCCCCAGTTGTTCGTGTTCTGGCCGAAGCTGGGGTTCGTCATGGTGTTGCCCAGGTTGGTGGTCGTCGGGCCGCTGCCGTAGTTGTCCTGGTT
>DASTLK010000377.1:0-2052 GCA_035715025.1 Vicinamibacteria bacterium | reverse complement strand
AAATTCTAGCACTAAACACCCCGGCGGCTGCGGCGCCGGATGCCGGGCACGAGCTGGCGGAACATGGCCAGCGCCGAATCCAGATCGGCGTGCGACAGCGGCTTGCGGATGAACATCACGGGTCCGAGGCTGAGCGCGTCGAGGATGGCGTTGGAATCCACGTCCTTCCCGCTCATGAGCACGGCGGGACGACCGGGATGGGCGGCCATGGCCTCGCGGAGGATCTCGACCCCCGAGCTCGTGGGCAGGACGACGTCGATGAAGAAGCCGCTGTAGCTGTTGTCCGTCACCCGTTCCCGCGCGTCCGTCACGTCGGTGCACGGGTGCGCTTCCCACTCGCGCTCGGCGATGGTCTCGGCCAGGGTCTCGGCAAAGGTGAGGTCGTCATCCACGACGAGAAGGCGCGGCCGCCCTTCCATCGTGCGGCTGGCCACGAACTGCCCGGGCTTGGCCTCGCGGAGGGCCTCCCCGGCCGCGGCGATCAGGGCCGCGCCGCCTCCTTCGACTTCGCCGTACGCCGTGGCCAGGCCCGCCGAGGCCGGAGAATCGGTCAGGACATCCGGAGCGCCGTCGTGCTTGTTGAGGAGCGCGAGAAGTCTCTCCGCCGCCCGCGCCGCCTCGCCCACGCTGGTGTCCGGCATCAGCAACGCGAGTCGGCGCTCGTGCCACGCGAGCACGTCCTCGAGGCGGACCGACTTGCGGAGGCCTTCGGCCAGGCGTTCGAGCGGACTCGGCGGCGCGGACGCATCCGGGCTCGTGGTCGCCGCTCCGGCACGAAACAGGGCGAGGGAAAGGAAGCCGCCCGAACGGCGGACCCTCGCCGCTTCTTCGTCCAGTCGGTGCCGGAAGGCCTCGGAATCGAGGATGAGTCGCGGCTCGTTCGAATTGGGAGGGATGCTCAGGGTTTCTCTCCTCGCGCGCGCCGGCCCGGCCGTCGAGCGGCCGGAGCCACGGTCACGCGGCTGGGGCCCGTCTCCTTCGCCTGGTACTGCCTCAGGGTCTCGCGGGCGGCCACGAGCTCGTCCTGCAGCTCGACGATCGTCCGGCCCGTGCGTATGCGCGCTTCGAGCTCCGCGTTGTCGAACGGTTTCCTCAGGTAGTCGTCGGCGCCGGCGGCGAGGCCGCGCACGACATCCTTCTGCTGATCCTTGCCCGTGAGAAGGATGATGTACACGCGCGGCTCACGGCCTGCACTGCGGACGCGCTGGCAGACCTCCAGGCCGTCCAGGCCGGGCATCATCCAGTCGAGGAGGGCGATCCGCGGCGAGTCGGGGCGCTCGAGGATCTGCCAGGCCTGCGCGCCATCCTCCGCGAACACGACTTCGTATCCCCAGTTCGTCAGCACGCGCTGGAGGAGGATGCGGATGACTCCCGAATCCTCGGCGAGGAGGACCTTCACGCGCGGCTACTTCACCGCCGCCGCCATGCGCGCGATCAGGTCCCGCTTGATGTCGTCCTGGACGGGCTCGTCGCCGAGCCAGATCCCGAACACGGCAGCCGCGAAGTTCTTGTCCGCGATGGCCGGCTTGGGCACGCCCTTGGCGATCGTCTCCAGCGTGCCCCCGGTGGCCCAGCGCAGCACGTACTCCTCGCCCGTCTTGATGTCGCTGAAGTAGGAGACGAACTGGTCCGTCCGCGCCTTGTCCGCCTTCTCGAGCGCGTCGCGGATGGCCTCTTGCATCTGGCTCGCGCTCACGTCGCGCACGAGCCGCAGGTGGATCTCCTTCGGGAAGTCGCCCCACACCAGCTCGCGATAGAGCGCCGGCCCCGTCTTGCCCTTGAGGGACCCGGCCAGGGCGGAGTCGGCGATGTACAGGCCGATGGCGTAGACCTTGACCTTGAGGAAGGACTTGGTCCGCAACCCCACGCCGAGGAGCGAAGTCTCGCCGATCTTCTCGGGAAAGCGGACCCCGGTGCGCGGCTCGGTGACGTCGGCGCGCGCGGGCACGGCGGAGGCGGGGAGGAGCAGCGTGACGGCGGCGAGCACGGTGGGGGCGAAGTGTCTCAAGCGATCACCTCTCGTCGCGGCAGCCCTCGGCGCTTCCGCCGCTC
>DASTLK010000376.1:0-3022 GCA_035715025.1 Vicinamibacteria bacterium | reverse complement strand
GAAGGCGCGCGTGACGCGGGCGGAATGAGTTCCACCGCTACCTCATCACCGACCACCAGAGGGCGTTGAAGAGGAAGGGATACGTGCCGGGCGTCTGCGCGCGGTGCTGCGGCCGGAAGCCCAGCAGCACGACCTTGCCCTTCCCTTGCGTGAGGGCGACCGCGGCCGCGCGCCGCTCCAGCCGATCCTCGCCCTGGACGAACCCCGAGAGGAGCACGTCCCGCCGGTCGTCGGGATAGGAGGCGAGCACCCAGCGCTCGGTCTCCGGCCCGGGCGCCGTCGTCTCGAACGCGATCGGCTTGTCCTGGAAGATGGCCGCCTCTTCGGCCAGCCCGTAGGTCACGGGATGTCCGCGCGCCACGCGCACGCGCAGGAGCGATCCCGGAACCAGGAACTCGTCCGAGCGGACGCGGGCCAGCGCGTTGCGCACGGGCAGGCCCAGTTCCTCGATCGCGTACTCCGTCGCGGCGGAGAGGGCGACCAGGGTGCCGCCCGCCTTCACGAAGTCGCGCAGCGCGGCCGCGCCTTCCTTCTCCAGGCCGCCCGTGTACTCGGGAGGAAGATCGGCGACGGCGCGGAGATCGCCGTCCTTGCGCTTGGGCTTCCCGGTGGCGATCACGTCGCGGGACTCGTCCGGCAGCACGATCGCGTCGAAGGCGGCGGCCAGGTTGCCCGCGCGGATGGCGGCGTTGTCCAGCGTCTTCGGCTCGAAGCCGTACTGCTCGAGCAGGAAGCGCGTCCAGCCCTCGTCGTTGGTGGCGGCCCAGGACTTGTACAGCCCGACGCGCGGCGCGGCCAGCGGGATCACGCCCTTGGGCACGCCGGCCACCGCGGTCCAGGTCACGCCGGGCTCGGCCTTGCTCGCGGCGGCGCGCGCCGCGGCCGTGTCCATGAAGACGGTGCCCGCGGGCCAGGGACGCTCGCCGGCCAGGGGTTCGCGCGCGATCCAGGCCTTGCCGGCGCGGACGGCGGCCGACACGACCTTGGCCGGCTCCGGACCGCTCGGGGTGAGCGCGAAGGCTGCGCCCTCCACGGGCGGGGAGGCGGGGGCGGGAGCGTACGCGCTCAGCCGATCGGGCAGGGTCCCGCGCTCGACGGTCACGCCCATCATGAGAGGCAGCGACCATGCGGCGACGTCGTAGGGGCGCACGATGTCCCGTCCGGCCTGCAGCCCGCGGCCACCATCGTGGGTCTGTGGCTGCAGCTTGACCTCCGGATAGCGCTGGGTCGTGAGCATCTCGCTCACGAACCGGCCGTAGGGCTGAGCGAGCGGGATCCAGACGTCGCCGCCGGCCGCCTGCTTCACCTCCACGCCGTGCGCGACCATGAGGGCGGCCAGACGATGCGCGCTCGCGCGATCCCGCTGCGAGGAGGGGATGCGGAACGCGTCGCCGGGCGCGACGGTGGCCACCGCGGCCCGGGCGCGCGCGACCGCGTCGCGGAGGAAGTCGCGGCGGTAGATCGCGGACGACTCGAGCAGCGCGTCGGAGATGATCCGCTCGTAGTCCATGATGTCGCGCAGCCGCCACCAGCCGCCCGGCCAGGGGTTGGGGAAGTTGGCCTGGGGGCCGTACTCGACGAGGCCCTTCGCGCGGCCGGCCAGCTCGCCCGGCTCGATGCGCACGGGAGTGGCCAGGCGCGCGGAGGCGACCTCCGTCAGCAGGCCCGAGATGTTCTTCCAGTAGCCGGTGGTGCGCGTGCCTCCCGGCCAATACCCATCGTATTGATAGCTGTGGATGACGCCGCTCTTGCCCTGCTGCTCCAGGCGGAGCGCCATCGTGGTCCCGATGAGGTTCACCTCGCGCCAGATCAGGGGATGGATGTCGGGATCGATGGGATCCGCGTAGGGCGGCGTGAAGATGCGCGGGCCGGTCGTGCCCATCTGGTGCTCGTCCAGCCAGACCTGGGGGAACCACTCGTGGTAGACGGCGCGGTTGAGGGCCTGCGTCTCCTTCTGCGTGAGCATGAACCAGTCGCGGTTGTTGTCGTGCCCGACGTAGTGGTGGTAGATCCAGGGCATGCGGCCGCCCTCGTAGGCGGTGCCGAGGTTCTTCCGGTACCACTCCGTCTCCATGATCTGGCCGTCGGGATTGAGCGACGGCACGAGCAGGATCACGACCTCGTCCAGGCGGCGCCGTGTCTCCGCGTCCGCGGCGGTGGCCAGCGCGTAGGCCCACTCCATGGCCATCTGCGAGGACCCGATCTCGGACGCGTGGATGTTGCAGGTCACGAGGACGATCGCGCGCCCTTCCTCGGCCAGGCCGGCCACCTCCGCGTCGGAGAGGCCGCGCGGGTCGGCCACGCGGCGCGCGATCTCCTTCAGGCGGGCCAGGTTCTTGAGGTTGGCCTCGGAGGAAATAACGGCCATGAGCATGTCCTCGCCGCGCGTGGTCTTGCCGAGGACCTGGACGGCGACGCGGGGAGAGGCGGCGTCGAGCGCGTGGAAGTAGGACGAGATCTGGTGGTAGTCGGCCAGCGTCCGGTCCGCGCCCACCGTGAACCCGAGGAACTGCGAAGGCGAGGGGACGTCGGCCGCGGCCGCCGGCCGCGCGCCGGGCGCGGCCAGCCCCGCCAGGAGGACGGCCGTCGCGATCCATCGGAGGGCGGGCATCGGAGCTCCGGAGGCGGTCAGTGCTCGGTGATCTGGAGGACGATCCAGCCCGAACGCACGCCGTCCACGAGGCAGCGCGCGGCCATCTGGCCCGGCGCCTTCGTGGTGTAGGCGGGCGTGAACGTCTGGCCGCCGTTGCCGGCCACCAGCTCTTCGGGACCGACCTGCCAGATCGGCCAGGTCCGGCTGCAGGTCGGGGCGCCGATGCCGTCGCGCGGCGTCGCGTTGAAATGGATCCGGCATCCGACGGGCACCTGCGTCATGTCTTTCGATCCCGGGATGCGCTCTCCGTTGCACTCCAGGAAGTAGACAGCCAGCGACACTGAATCCACGCCGTGGTCCGAGCCGTGGATGCAGTCCGGCGAGGGCTCGGGCTCCGGCTCGTCCTGGGGCGCGGCGGGGGGCGCCGTA
>DASTLK010000375.1:0-31820 GCA_035715025.1 Vicinamibacteria bacterium | reverse complement strand
GATCGATTCATATCCGCCAATCGTAGTCTCGACCGCAGCTCGCTTTGGCGCCGCCACGTCGAAATGACGCGGGCCGGTGGGCCGCGGGGCCAACTGCACGCGCGTGTTAGGCTGGCGCCATGGTCCTCGACGACCTCCTCGAGCACCGGCTGGTCATCCTCTCCGGCAAGGGCGGCGTCGGGAAGAGCGTGGTCGGCACCGCTCTCGCGCTGGCCGCGCGCGCCCGGGGCAAGCGCATCTTATTTATAGAGGTCGATGCGCCCCTGCCTGCCAGCCGCTACCTGGGGGAAGCGCCGGTCGGGGGCCGGGAGACCGAGGTCCGGCCCGGCTTCTCCATGGTGAACCTCGTGCCCGCGCAGGTGATGGACGAGTACGTGCGCGAGATGGTCCGCGTGGACATGCTGTCCCGCAAGGTCCTGGCCAGCCCGATCTACCGCCGGTTCTTCGCCGCCGCCCCCGGCCTGCCCGAGCTCATGGTGATGGGCAAGATCATGGTCCTCGAGGAGGAGCGGACGGGCTGGCCGCGCCGGCCGAAGTACGACCTCATCGTGGTGGACGCGCCCGCCACCGGCCACGGCCTCGCGTTCCTGAAGGTCCCGCTGGCCGCGTCCAACGCCGTGCCCGTCGGCCCCGTCGGGTACAACGCGCGGAAGATCCTGTCCATGCTGCGCGATCGCAAGCGCACCGCGCTGGCCATCGTCGCGGTGCCGGAAGAGATGGCGGTGGTCGAGGCCCTGGAGTTCCACCGCATGACGCGGGACGAGCTGGGCATCGAGACCAGCGCGTTCATCCTGAACGGCTGCCACGAGCGGCGCTTCACGGGCGAGCAGGAGACGGAGATCCTGCGCCGGGTGGCCGGAGACGAGGACGGGCGGCTCGCGCCGGGGGTGACGTTGCAGGCCGCGCTGGCCGCGGGGCGGCGGCACATTCGCCGCCGCAAGCTGACGCAGTTCTACCGGAGGCGCCTCGAGCAGGCGGTGGACGCGCCGGTCGTTTCCCTGCCCCTCCTGTTCACGGACCGCGTCGACGAGACGGCCCTGCAGACCCTCGCCCAGCGGCTCGAGGCGGCGTGAGCCCGGCTCCCCTCCAGGCCCTCTCCCGCGCGCTCGACCAGCGTCACGTGCTCGTGGTGTGCGGGTCGGGCGGCGTGGGCAAGACGACCACTGCGGCCGCCCTCGGCGTCCAGGCCGCCTTGCGCGGACGCCGTGTCCTCGTGTGCACGATCGACCCCTCGCGCCGGCTCGCCACCAGCCTGGGCCTCGACCGCCTGCCCGACAAGCCGCGCCTGCTCGACCTCGATCGCGTCGCGCCCGACCGCGATCGCGCGGGCGCCCTCTGGGCCATGACCCTCGACACCAAGCGCACGTTCGACGCCCTCGTGGTGAAGCACGCCGAGGGTGCCGCGGCCCGCCGCCGCATCCTGGAGAACCGGTTCTACCGGCAGGTCTCCTCCGCGCTGGCGGGCAGCCACGAGTACATGGCCATGGAGAAGCTGCTCGAGCTCAGCGCGGACGAGCGGTTCGACCTCGTCATCCTCGACACGCCGCCCACGCGCCACGCCCTCGACTTCCTGGAGGCGCCGGAACGGCTCATGGGGTTCCTGGACACGGGAATCCTGCGCTGGTTCCTGAAGCCCTACTTCGTGGCCGGCCGGCTCACCTTGAAGGTGGCCACACGCACGGGCGCCCTGGCCTTGAAGCTGGCCGACAACGTGCTCGGCCTCCAGTTCCTCCAGGACCTCTCCGAGTTCTTCCTCGCCTTCGAGGGCATGTACGCCGGGTTCAAGGAGCGCGCGGGCCGCGTGCGCGAGCTCCTGCGCAGCGACGAGGCCGGCTTCGTGGTGGTGGCGAGCCCGGCCGCGCTGACCCTGGACGAGGCGCTCTACTTCCACCGCAGGCTCGACGAGAACGGGATGCCGTTCGTCGCCTTCGTCGTGAACCGCGTGCATCCGGATCCGGCCCAGGGTTTCACGGCCACCCGCTCCGCCGCCGACATCGACGACGACCTCGCGGAGGCGCTGGTCGAGGTCTTCCAGGACCAGCGGCGGCTGGCCAAGGCGGACCGGCGCAGCATCGACCGGCTGGAGGGCCTGACCAGCGAGGGCGCGATCCTGGTGCCCGAGTTCGACGCCGACGTGCACAACCTCGGCGAGCTGAAGGAGACGGGCGACGTGATGTTCGGCGTGGGCACGGGGCGACGCGGACGCGGACGCAACTCGCCGCGCCGGCCCGCGGCCACCGGAGCAAGGCGATGAGGATCATCCTGTACTCCGGCAAGGGCGGCGTCGGCAAGACGAGCCTCTCCGCCGCCACCGCCGTGCGCTCCGCCCAGCTCGGCCGGCGCACGCTGGTCGTCTCCACGGACGCGGCCCACAGCCTGGCCGACGCGCTGCAGGTGCCGGTGGGCAGCGCCCCCACGAAGGTGGCGCCCAACCTGGACGCGCTCGAGATCGACGTCAACCGCGAGCTGAGCGCGCACTGGGGCGTGGTCCAGGACTTCATCACGCGCTTCATGACCTTCCAGGGCGTCAACGACGTCGTGGCCGAGGAGCTGGCCATCCTGCCCGGCATGGACGAGCTGTTCAGCCTGCTCAAGGTGAAGACGTACGCGGAGCAGAAGGCCTACGACGTGATCGTCATCGACACCGCGCCCACGGGCGAGACCATCCGCATGCTCGCCGTGCCCGAGGTGCTGAACTTCTACCTGAAGCGCATCTTCCCCATCCAGCGCACCGTGCTGCGGTCGGTGCGGCCGGTGGCGCGGCGGATGACGGACATGCCCATCCCCTCCGACGACATGCTGGTGGCCGTGCAGTCGATCCTGAAGCAGCTCGAAGGCATGGGCCCTTTGCTGCAGGATCCCAAGCAGACCTCGATCCGCATCGTGCTCAACCCCGAGCGCATGGTCATCAACGAGTCGCAGCGCCTCTACACGTACCTCAACCTCTTCGGCTTCCCCGTCGACGCCGTCGTGGCCAACCGCGTGCTGCCCCCGGAGGCGCGCTCCGAGTATTTCGACCGCTGGTTCGACATCCAGGCCGGCCACCTCGTGCACGCGCGGAAGGCCTTCGATCCGCTTCCGATGTTCGAGGCGCGCCTCTTCGACCGCGAGATGGTCGGAGTCAAGCTGCTGGAGGCCTTTGCCCACGACGTGTTCCGCGACTCCGACCCCACCGAGGTCTTCTTCCGCGAGAAGCCCATGGAGGTCAAGAAGGAAGGCGCGGGCTACGCCCTCTACATCCGGCTGCCGTTCGCGGAGAAGGACAAGATCGAGGTCCTCACCCATGGCGAGGAGCTCATCATCCAGGTGGATAATCAGCGCCGCCACCTGCTGCTGCCTCGGTCCCTCGCCTCGCGGAAGCTGACGGGCGCCGCGTTCGACCAGCAGCGGCTGCGGGTGGGGTTCGGGGAAAAGGAGAACGATGGCGCAGCGTAAGGCCTGCTGCCTGGTCTCGGAGATGCTGGAGGAAGCGGGCTTCGATCGGCGCAAGGCGCGCGCGCTCAAGCGCCAGGTGCTCGAGGGCCTGATCCTGCTCTGTCGCTGGCAACTCGAGCGGATGGGCCCCGAGCCGGAGGCGCCGCGGCCGCGCCGCGGCCCGCGCAAGGTCGCCGTCCAGTAGCGCGGAGGCGTCCTGAGCGCGTGCTAAACTCCGGCCAATGTCCTCATCCGAAAGGTCGGACCGCCTGAGGGTGGCGATCCTCGGCCTGCGCGGCGACGCCTCCAAATGGATCGAGGGTCTGGCGGGCAGCGGCGCCCAGGTGTCCGCGGTGGAGGGGCCGGAGGGCCTGTTCGAGGAGGGCGTGGACCTCGGCGTCGCCTTCGTGGATCCGGTGGCCGGCGCCGACCTGGCGCGCACGGCCTCGACGCGGCCCACGCCTCCCCTCGCTCTCCTCGTGGGCGCCACCCCGGAGGACCATCCGCACGCGCGTTTCCTGCGCGTGCTCTTCGCGGGCAAGCAGGACTGGGAGCGCACCTTCGACGCGATCGTCGACCCGCTGTTCCTGCTCGACGAGCACGGCGTCGTCGTCCGCGCCAACCGCGAGCTCGCGCGCGCGGTCGACAGCCCGGTCGAGACGGTGGGAGGGACCCACTACACGAAGCTGCTGGGCACGCCCGTCCCGGCCGGATCGGAGGACGCGGCGCCGGATCCGATCGCGGAGACCCTGGCCGACGGCACGCCGCGCAACCTCGAGTTGCGCTACTCCGGCCTCTCTTCCGTCTACGAGGTCACGGCCTCGCCCCTGCTCGACGACCGCGGGGCGGCGCACGGCGCCGTGGTCACCCTCAAGGACGTGAGCCCGCGCCGGGACCAGCAGGAGCGGCTGCAGCGCTCGGCCCGCCTGGCCGACATCGGCCAGCTCGCGGCCGGGGTGGCCCACGAGATCAACACCCCGCTGGCCTCCATCGCCTTGCGCGCGGAGAGCCTGCTCCGCAGCGCCAGCGACCCCCGCCTCCTCGCCGTCGACTCCTTCAAGAACTTCCCGCGCTACCTGAAGACGATCGACGAGGAGATCTTCCGCTGCAAGCGGATCATCGGCTCCCTCCTCGACTTCAGCCGCGTGCGCAAGCCGGAGGTCAAGGAGAGCGACCTCAACGCGCTGGCCGAGCGCGCGGCCGAGCTCGTGGGCCACCAGATGAAGCTCAAGCAGGTGACGATCTCGTTGAAGCTCGACCCCACCCTGCCCCGCGTCCCCGCGGACGAGGGGCAGCTGCGTCAGGCCCTGATCGCCCTCCTCATGAACGCGCTCGACGCCACGCCGTCCGGGGGGCGGGTCGAGATCGAGACGCGGCGGGAAGGCGCGGACTCCGTCGCCCTCACCGTCGCCGATTCCGGCATGGGCATCCCGCGCGAGAACCTGGACAAGATCTTCAGCCCGTTCTTCACGACCAAGCCCGTGGGCCAGGGCACCGGGCTCGGCCTCGCCATCTGCCACGGCATCGTCAGCTCGCACGGCGGCGAGATCCAGGTGGAGAGCGAAATCGACAAGGGCACCCGCCTCAGCCTCGTGCTGCCGGTGTCCCGGGCCGGCCGCGCCCTGCCCGTGCCGGTCACGACGTAGGAGACCCGATGGCGGACGAGACTCCAGGCATCCGGATGCTGGTGGTGGAAGACGACAAGGCGCTCTCGGAGATCGTCTGCGAGGAGCTGCGCGAGCGGGGACACATGGCGGTGGCGGCGGAGACCGTCGCCGAGGGCCTCGAGCAGCTCAAGCAATCCGAGTTCGAGGTCGCGCTGGTCGACCTCATGCTGCCCGACGGCAGCGGCATCGACATCCTCAAGCGCATCGCCGAGGAGGGCCTGGCCACGGAGGCCATCGTGCTCACCGGTTACGCCACCGTGGACACCGCCATCCAGGCCATGAAGCTGGGCGCCTACGACTACGTCACCAAGCCCGCCCGCATGGACGAGCTGGAGGTCCTCGTGGCCAAGGCGGCCGAGAAGGCGCGGCTCCGGCGCGAGAACTCGCACCTGCGGCGCCGGCTGGAGGGACAGGTCCCGGGCGACGGCATCGTGACCGAAGACCCGGCCATGCGCGAGCTGATGGCCACGGTGGAGCGCGTGGCGCCCTCCGACCTGCCCGTCCTCATCCAGGGCGAGAGCGGCACGGGCAAGGAGCTCATCGCACGGTCGCTGCACCGCCTCAGCCCGCGCAACGTGCAGCCCTTCGTGGCCATCAACTGCGGCGCCGTGCCCGAGACCCTGCTCGAGAGCGAGCTCTTCGGCCACGAGAAGGGCTCGTTCACCGGCGCCCTCAGCCGCAAGCCGGGGCTGTTCGAGGTGGCGGACAAGGGCGTGCTCTTCCTGGACGAGGTCGGGGAGATCGCCCCTCCCGTGCAGGTGAAGCTGCTGCGCGCGATCGAGACGAAGGAGTTCTTCCGCGTGGGCGGCACGCGCCCGGTGCGCACGGACGTGCGCCTGGTCTCGGCCACCAACAAGAACGTGAAGAGCGAGATGCAGGAAGGCCGGTTCCGCGAGGACCTGTACTACCGCCTCAACGGCGTCACCGTGAGGCTGCCCCCCCTGCGCGAGCGCAAGGCCGACGTCGCGCTGCTCGCCCGCCACTTCCTCGATCGGTTCGCGGCCAAGAAGAAGCTCACGTCGCGGGCGATCGAGATGCTGCAGGGCTACGCCTGGCCCGGCAACGTCCGCGAGCTGCAGATGGTGATGCAGCGCGCGGCGATCCTCACCGCCTCCGACACCCTGGACGCGGCGGACCTGCCCCTGGACGTGCGCGACCAGAACTGGAAGGCGGCGGCGGTGAAGACCGGCCTCAGCCTGGCCGAGATGGAGCGCGAGTACATCGAGACCGTCCTGCGCGAGCACGAGGGCCATCGCGGCAAGACCGCGCGCGCCCTGGGCATCGATCCCAAGACCCTCTACAACAAGCTCGGCCCCGAGCGGCCTCGCAAGAAGGCGACGACACCTTAGTTAGCGCGCGCGTCAGGACCGGCGCGCGCCAATCGTATGAGGCCGCGTGGTCACCCCCGCGGGGACGCTCGCGCGCGCTGGAACTCGTTCATCCCCCGTAAAGCAGTGCGCGCGCTCGCTCCGGCGTCGCGCAACCCGCGAGTGAATGCAGCGACGTAGGCGGCGGGCAAGACGTCGCGGCGCGAGCGCCGCTAGTTACCCGTGAGCGCCGCCGCTACTTCTTCGGGATCGACATCACCGTGAGCTCGTTGCGGACGATGAACCCGTCCGCCTTGTCGCGGGCGATGCGTTCCGCGGTCGCCTTCTGGGCGGCGGTGGGCACGGTGCCCCGGAGGTACAGGATCTTCGCGTTCTTGTCCGTGTCGATGTCGATGTGGCTCGCGTCCACGGTCTTGTCCGCGAGCAGCGCCGCCTTCACGTCGAGGTGCTGCTTGGTCGCATCGAGAGCCTCGCCGGTCTTCTCCGCGCCTTCCTTCACCTTCGCGCCCACTTCCTTGGCCACCGGCTTGGCCTCGCGCTTGACGTCCTTGGCCGCGGGCTTGACCTTCTCCTTCACGTCGTGGGCGGCGTCCTTGACCGCCTCTCCGGTCTTCTCGGCGCCTTCCTTGATCTTCTCGCCGGCCTTCTCGGCGCCGGCGCGCGTCTTGTCCACCACATCCCCGCCGGTAGGGCTGGGCGAGGCGTACTGCGTCTCGCCGGAGGTGCCACCCTGGGTCGCGCGCGCATTCCCGGTACAGGCCAGCAGGGCGACGGAGGCGCCGGCGACCACGAAGCCGGCGGCGAGCAGGTCACGCTGGGTCATGAGGGGCTCTCCTTCTTCATTGATGGCGTTTCCAAGGGGTCGATCTTCATTATTCTGACTTATATGATGGCATGACTTGCCACTGTTGGGTGGGATGTCAGAGCGAACGAGACACAGACGAGGCGGGCTACTTGATCGCCCGGAGGACCCGGCGGGCGTCGAAACCGATCGCATAGGGGCAAAGGATCGTCGTCCGCCGCGGCTCTCCGGCGGCCGTCATCGTGTAGGCGGTGAGGCGGAAGTAGTGATCGTCCGTCGTGCCCGAGAGCGAGCCGTCGTCGTTGTAGCTCCAGGCGACCTCGCGGAGACGGTCGTTGATGCTCACGATGACGTAGACGTTCTCCTTGGTCATGCCCTCGAGGTCGGTGTCGCTCGGGCGGCTGGCCGCCCGGCTGTAGCCCCACATCGTGTGCGAGTGGAAGTCGCCGATGACGGAAAGCTGGGGAATATTGCGGAGAAAACGCTCGATCCGGCGATGCGCACGGGGGTTGCTCACGACCCCGCGATGCTTGCGCCCTGCGCTCTGGAAGGGAAGGGCGTGCTCGACGATGTACATCTCGTCCGGGCCGCGGCGGTCCCGATAGCCGATCAGGAGGCCGAAGCACTCCCGCTTGTAGACCTCCACCGCGGAGATCAGCAGGCCCCAGAAGGCGTTCTGTGAAATGTAGGCGATCATCGCGGTGGCCCGGGGTGAGGGGGACGCCTGAACGTCATCCCGATTCTAGGTACCCGTTTCGTCCGCTGTCAAACGCCGGGAAATGTTTGACTTAAACCATTGGGCCAGAGTACTTTGACGTCATGAATCCCCTGGCCGGCCGGTGGCGGAGGGCGCCGCGGATTGCCCTCATCCTCATGATCCCCATGGCCGTGCCGGGATTGGCCCGGGCCGGCGACATCACCGCTTTCGTGGCCCTTCCCGCCCCCACCGACACCTGGGGCCGCGGCTACGGGGCGACCATCTCCTCGACCTGGTTCCAGGCGGTGAGCCTCGAAGGCGAGGCGGCCCGCGTTCCCGGCGACCGCACGGACGCGGCCATGACCAGCTTCACCGCCGCCGCGCTGCTCGCCCCGCCCATCGGGAAGCTGACGCCTTATGGAGGCGTCGGCGTCGGTGTGTTCCGCCAGACCCTCGGCACCGAGAGCGATACGGGCACCCTGAAGGCGTTCATCCTCGGGGCCAAGGTCCAGTTCGGGCTCGTCGTCCTCAAGGGCGAATACCGGCGGATCACCCTCTCCGGCACCCCGCTGCTCAACATGACGGCGCGGATCTCCGCCGGCGCCGGTATCGCCTTCTGAGGCGCCGGCCTACTTGACCTGCTCCTTCAGATGCTTGGCGCAGGACTCCGCGGAGCTCTTGCGTCCGTGCGCGGAGTTGTCGGCGTGGTAGCTGTAGGCAAACGCGACCTCGCCGGACTTGAGGTCGTTCACCTGGATGGTCGCTTCCTCTTTCGAGTGCCAGCTCCCCATGATGATCTTCTTGGCCGCGCCGGCCTTCTGCGTCTGGGCGTGGCTGACGATCTCGTAATCGGCCTTGGCCTTGTCGTCCACCACGGTCAGCGGCACTTCCTTGGCCACCAGCGCGTCCTTCAGGTTCTGCTCGAAGCCGTCCGACGGCGTGATGTAGACCTTCGCGCCCGCAGGAATCGTCTTCGCCGGCGCCTTGTCCGCCGCTCGCGCGCCGAGGGCGACGAGCAGCCCACAGGACACGGCCATGACGATCCTCGTTCTGAATCCGATTGTCATTTCATCCTCCCTTTCTCACGCGCCCGGGCCCTGGGGGCCAGGGTCATTCCCTGCCTTCGATCCGGGCCTTGAGGTGCTTGGCGCAGGACTCGGCGGCGCTCTGCTTGCCGCGATTGGCGCTGCCCTTGTTGGCCGCGTAGGCGAAGGCGACCACGCCCGTCTTGAGGTTGACGACCTTGATGCTGGCCTGCTCGTTGGACTGGCTGGAGCCGAGGAACGCCATCTTGGCCCAGCCCGCCTTCTCCGATTCCGCGATCGCGGTGATCTCGAAGTCGGCCTTCTCCTTGATCGTGACCACGGTCAGGGGCACGTCCTTCTTGACCAGGGCGGCGGAGAGGTAGGTGTCGAAGCCGCCCTCGATCGGCGTGATGAACACCTTCGAACCCGGCACGATGACCTTCGACTCCGCGCTGCCTCCGCCGTCGAAGACCTTCTCCTGGGCCGCGGCGACCATGGGCAGGGACAACGCGCCCAGCACGACCACCAACATCGGAAGAACCTTTCGCACTGCGCACCTCCTCCTGGACTGAACGAGGCGAACCGCCACCTCGGAACCTGCGGCTAGAGACGCTGGAATGGTGCCGCGGACACTACTCCCGGCGGGCCCGGCCGTCAACTTCCCGGGTGGGATGTTAAACTCTCGCCACCGTGGTCTTCTTCAACTACACCACGATGCAGATGACGGCCAAGATCGTCTATTACGGTCCTGGCCTCTGTGGGAAGACGACCAACCTCCAGGCCATCCACAACCGGACGGCGCCGCAGTCCCGCGGCGAGATGGTCAGCCTCGAGACGGAGACGGACCGGACGCTCTTCTTCGACCTCCTGCCCCTCGAGGTGGGCGTCATCGGGGGGATGAAGGTCCGCCTCCAGCTCTACACCGTGCCCGGCCAGGTCTTCTACAACGCCACCCGCAAGCTCGTCCTCAAGGGCGTGGACGGCGTCGTCTTCGTGGCCGACAGCCAGAAGATCGCCCTCGACGCGAACATGGAATCGCTGGCGAACCTGCGGACCAACCTGTCCGAGCTGGGGCTGACCACCGACAAGGTGCCGATCGTCTTCCAGTACAACAAGCGCGACATCCGCAACATCCTGCCCGTCGACACGCTGCAGAAAGAGCTGAACCCGGACGGCGCGCGCCACTTCGAGGCGGCCGCGCTGCACGGCGTGGGCGTCTTCGAGACGTTGAAGGCGATCTCGAGGGTCGCCATCTCTTCGGTGCGCAAGAAGCTCTCGGGGGACGAGAGCCACCCGCCCGCGCCGCCGGGGGCCATCCTGCCCACGCTGGAGTCGCTGGGACCCCCCGCGGCGACCCTGGGCGGACCGTCCGCGGCCAGCTCCATCGAGTCCCTCGTCTCCGGGCCGGACGAGGTCGGCGGCGTCGAGTTCGCCCAGGAGGACACGGCCAAGCACGTCATCCCCGTCAAGACGAAGGGCGAGGTGGACATCCAGCGCGAGCTCGAGAAGCTGCGCACCATGACCGCGCCCGCGCGACGGGCCCCCGCTCCAGCCGCTCCCGCCGGCGGCCGCGAAATCGACCGGCGCCTGAACGACATCCTCGGCTCCGATCAGGCCTCGCGGCAGCAGGTCAAGCGCAAGGCCGCGGTCGAGGTGCCGGGGCCGCTGCTCAAGGGGCACCACTCCCTCAAGGTCCTGCTGTCCTTCACGACCGACGACGGCGAAGAAGTCGTCCACGAGGCCACCACGATCGGCCTGCGGGGCAACAAGCGGCTGGAGTGGCTCGCGCTCCAGCTCGAGATCGACGTCAAGGGGAAGGGCTAGGAGCGTGCCTCGGTAGGACGGGGCACGCTCCTAATGGAAACGACTACTTTTTCGGCGAGGGCGAGGCCTTGGCTGCGGGCGAAACGGGCTTGGCGGCGGGGCTGGCCTTGGCCGCGGGGGAGGCCGTCTTCGCCGCGGGTGACGACTTCGTGCCCGGCTTCGCCGGCACCGGCGCGGGGCTCACCGTTCCCATCGGCGGCAGGGAGACCGGCGTCGCGTCCACGACGTTGGGCACGTTGCCGAGCTTGTCCGCCTCGCCGACGTAGAGGTGGTAGACCATGAGGCCCAGCTCGCGATCGTCGGTGGCGTTGATTCCCCTGGCCTTGGGAACGAAGGACTGGTTCATCGAGAGGCGAAGGTCCACCCACTCCTGGTCGCCGAGGTCGGCGGCCTTGACGCGGATCTTCTTCAGGAAGACCTCGGAGTTCTCGATGGGCACCACCAGGCCCGACTTGCCCCCGATGGCGACCGTGAGCACGGGCGGCTGGTCGAAGGCCTTGGAGTTCGTGTCCGCTTCCAGGTAGACGATGATGTCCTTCTTCGGGTTCTTGAACGAGACGAGGGCGTCCTTCTTCGTCCAGGTGCGCTCCAGGCTCGGGTTCTGGGCGGAGGACTCGGGGTTGTGCCACCCCTCCTTGTAGACGAGGAAGATGTTCTCGGTCTGCGGCAGCAGCTCCATCTTGGCGACGGAGTACTCGTGCAGGCCCGCGTCCTCGCCCTTGAGGGCGGCGCGCTCGCCGCGGCCGACCGGCTGCAGGCCGACGCGCACGTCCACGTCTCCGACGTACGGATAGATCGGGATGAACTTCGTGCGCGTGTAGGTGTAGCTCTTCCCCGGCTCCCACGCGGTGACGGGGGGGACCGGCACGTGGTCGTCGTCGAAGAGAAGGACCTTGTGGGAGTCCAGGAAATGGACGAACGCGCGATGGTCCTGGCCGAGCTTCTTCGCGCTCGACCCGTTCTGCCAGGTGTAGGTCACTTCGATCGCGCTGCCCAGCGGCGCGCGCGCGCGGTTGACCTCGAACTTGGGGGTGATGTCGTTGACTTCCGCGGGCTTCCGGCGGTTGCAGGCCGGGAGCAGGGCGAGAGCGGCCAGCGACACGACGGCCGCCGTACGCCAGGAACGTCCAAGCCTCATCTGCACTCTCCTCGTTTGTCGGTCACTATGTGATTATTCCGTACTTACGGCAAAACCCGTGAACTCTACCGGAACGCGTCGCCACGAGTCAAGCCAGGCGAGGGGCGGGCGACCCCCCCGCCGGAATGACGGCGCGCGCGTGCCGCCCTGCGATATAGTCGCGCCATGAGCATGGAAGCGCTCGGAATGGTCGAGACCAAGGGGCTCGTCGGAGCCATCGAGGCCGCCGACGCGATGGTCAAGGCGGCCAACGTCGTCCTCGTGGGCAAGGAGTACATCGGCTCCGGCTACGTGACCGTGCACGTGCGCGGCGACGTGGGCGCGGTGAAGGCGGCCACGGACGCGGGGGCGGCGGCCGCGCGCCGCGTCGGCGAGCTCGTCTCCGTGCACGTGATCCCCCGGCCGCACGAGGAAGTGGAGAAGATCCTGCCTCAGCTCGCGCCCGCTTCACCGGCGGGCGGCGCCCGCAAGCCGGAGAGATAACCGCCGCCGGCCATGGCCAGCCCCGTCCGCGACAAGGACCTCCTCTCGATCCAGCAGGCGCGCGCGCTCGCCGCCGCCGCCCGCGAGGCGCAGAAGGCCCTCAAGGAGTTCTCGCAGGAGCAGGTGGACCGCATCGTGGAAGCGATGGCGGCCGCCGCGCGCACGGAGGCGGAGCGCCTGGCCAGGCTCGCCCACGAGGAGACGGGCTTCGGCAACACGAAGGACAAGACGCTCAAGAACCTCTTCGCGGCCGTGGACGTGATGGACTACATCCGGCCCCTGCGCACGGTGGGAATCCTGCGCGAGGACAAGGAGCGGCGCGTCGTCGAGATCGCGGAACCGATGGGGGTGGTGGCGGCGGTGATCCCCTCCACGAACCCGACCTCGACCGCGATCTTCAAGGCCCTCGTCTCCGTCAAGGCGCGCAACGCCGTCGTGATGAGCCCGCACCCCTCGGCGCGCAACTGCATCCTGGAGACGGTGCGCGTGATGCACGGGCCGGCCGTCGCCGCCGGGCTGCCCAAGGACGCGCTCTCCTGCATGACGGAGGTGTCCCTGGAGGGCACGCAGGAGCTGATGCGGTGCCGCGACACGGGCGTCATCCTCGCCACGGGCGGGATCGGGCTCGTGCGCGCCGCCTATTCCTCGGGCAAGCCCGCGTACGGGGTCGGGCCCGGCAACGTGCCCGCCTACATCCATCAGAGCGCGGATGTGCCCAAGGCCGTCCGCGACGTGATCAACGGCAAGACGTTCGACTACGGCACGCTCTGCTCCTCCGAGCAGTCGATGGTGTGCGACGAGGCGATCAAGGACCAGGTGATCGCGGAAGCGAAGAAGAACGGCGGCTACTTCCTGAGCGATGCCGAGTCGGCCGCGGTCGCGCGCATCGTGGTCACCCCGCAGCGCCTGGCCAACCCGGAGATCGTGGGCAAGCCGGCCCCCTACATCGCGGAGAAGTCCGGCGTGAAGGTCCCGCCGGAGACGCGGGCCCTGATCGCGCCCCTGACCGGCGTCGGCCGCGACTTCCCGCTTTCGATCGAGAAGCTCTCGCCCGTCCTCGCCTTCTACGTCGTGAAGGACTGGCACGAGGGCTGCGAGCGCGTGCTGCAGCTCCTGCGCTACGGCGGCACCGGCCACACCATGGCCATCCACAGCCGTGACGACGCCGTCATCCGCGAGTTCGCGCTCAAGAAGCCGGTCTTCCGTATCGTCGCCAACTCGCAGTCGTCGATGGGGGCGACCGGCTACACGACCGGCCTCGCGCCGTCGATGAGCCTGGGCTGCGGCGCCTATGCCGGCAACATCACGTCCGACAACATCACGCCGCTGCACCTGATCAACATCAAGCGGCTGGCCTACGAGCTGCCCCGCGACCGGCGGCCGGGCGCGGCGCCGGCCGGAATCCCCGCGGACCTCTCCACGCGCGTGGCGGCCTTCGTGGCCGAGCGCGTGGGCGGTGCCGCCGCCGGCGTGCCTTCGGCGCCCGCGCCCCCGAGCGCGAGCACCGGCCCGTCTGCTCCCGCCCATCCGGCCGTGGACTTCGTGGCCGAGGACGACGTCCGGCGCGCGATCCGGGAGGGCCGGACGATCACGATCCGCCGCGGCGCCATCGTGACGCCGGCCGCGCGGGACCTCGCGGACGGCAAGAACGTCCTCGTCGAAGAACGCTAGAGATCCCCGCTTACAAGCCCTATCCGTCGGCCAAACCCGCGCCAAGCCTGGATTCGGCATTAGCACAGATCGCCCGGTTGTGCTAGGATCCGCGCGTTCTTTCCGACCATTCGGCGCCGCGTTGAAGGCCGAGGGGGGGGCTTGGGCGTGTCCAGGGGCCGGAAGTGGATTGTCGTCGTATGCGCGGCGCTCGCCGCCTCCGCCTGTGCTCACGGCGGAGCGGTCGCCAAGAAGACCTCTCCCAAGGGACCCGCCACCGCGGGCGATCCCATCCCGCGCCTCATCGCGCAGGCGGACGCTCACCTGGCCAGCGGCATGGCCGAGATCAAGCAGGGCCACCTCAGGGGCGCCCGTGAGGAGTTCGACCTCGCCGTCGACCTCTACCTGACCGCGCCGGGCGGGGCCTACGCGACGCCGCTGCTGGCCGAGGCCTACCGCCGCACGCTCGAAGCCATCCAGGCCAAGGAGCTCGAGGCCCTGGCCGCGGGCGACGGGTTCACCGAGACCAAGGTGGAGCGGGCGGCCATCGACGACGTGGGCGACCTGCCCGTCGGCAACGGAGTCCCCAGCGACGACTCGCGCCGCCTGGCCGAGGAAGTGCTGGCCCAGGAGTCCAACGACCTCACCATCACGCTCAACGACGAGGTCCTCTCCTGCATCGACCTCTACCAGGGGCCGCTACGCGAATGGTTCACGAGCGCGCTCGCGCGCGGTGGACGCTACCTCCCGCGGATCCGCGAGGTCTTCGCCTCGGAGGGCGTGCCCAAGGACCTGGCCTACGTCGCGCTGGTGGAGAGCGCGTTCAAGACCAGCGCCTATTCGCGGGCCAAGGCGAAGGGGATGTGGCAGTTCATCGCCGACACGGGCAAGCGCTACGGGCTGGCCCAGGACTGGTGGGTGGACGAGCGCTCCAATCCGGAGAAGGCGACGCGGGCGGCCGCGAAGTACCTGAAAGAGCTGCACGACATGTTCGGGGACTGGAACCTCGCCCTCGCCGGCTACAACTGGGGCGAGGGACGCGTCAACCGCTGGGTGGAGCGCACGGGCGCGCAGGACTTCTGGTCGCTGGCCGAACAGGCCTCGATGCCGCGGGAGACCCGCAACTACGTCCCGATGATCCACGCCGCCATCCTGGTGGCGAAGGCGCCCGAGAAGTACGGGTTCGACGTGACGCCGGAGAGCGAGCTGTCCTACGAGTCGGTGCCCGTGCAGGGCGCGGTCGACCTTCGCGTGATCGCGGAATGCGCGGGGACCGGCCTCGACCACATGCAGATGCTGAACCCGGAGCTGCGGCGGCTGGCCACGCCCGCCAACCGCACCTTCGACGTCAAGGTGCCCCAGGGCCGCGGCTCCAGCGTCCGGGTCTGCCTCGACAAGCTGCCCGCGGAGAAGCGGGTCACCTTCCGCACGCACGTCATCGCGCGCGGGCAGACCCTGGCCTCGGTGGCGCGCCAGTACGGCACGAAGGTCTCGGACATCGCATCCGCGAACGCGATCGACGCCAGCCAGAGCAAGCGGCTGGCCCGCGGGACGGAGCTCATCATCCCCATCCCGCGCGCCTCGGTGCCGCCGCCCCGCCGCGCGCCCGCCGCCGCCGCCGCCGAGATGGCGGACCTGGGCAGCGGGCGCGTGCGCATCCAGTACAAGATCAAGCCCGGCGACACCCTGCACGCGATCGCCGCCCGCTACCGCACCACCGTCCAGGAGCTGATGTCCTGGAACAACCTCAGCGGCTCGCTGCTGGCCGCCGGCAATCTGCTCACCGTCTACACGCGCCCGTAGCCCTACCCTCCGCTGCCGGCGGTGGCGGACCCGCGCCGTCCTTGGACCGCGCTAGACTCCGTTCGGCGTCGGGCCTCTCCCTCCGGCGCGTCCACTCTCCCACTTCGGATCCGATGGCGTCCCTGGGCGGCGGAGGTGTGCGCGATGCTGGCAACGTCGTTGACGGCGGCCGTGCTCGGCGTCGAGGCGCATCTCGTGCGCGTCGAGGCCGACACCGCATCCGGTTTCCCCAAGTTCACCATGCTCGGCCTGCCCGATTCCTCCATCAAGGAGAGCGAGGGCCGGATCCGCGCCGCCCTTCGCAACTGCGGCTACGAGTTCAAGTGGGACCGGCGCATCACCGTGAGCATGGCACCGGCCAGCCTGAGGAAGATGGGATCTTCCTATGACCTCGCGACGGCGGTCGGTCTGCTCGCCGCCGATGGCGCCGTCGACCCGCGCGCGCTCTCCGACGTGCTTTTGGTGGGCGAGCTGGCGCTGGACGGGGCGCTGCGCCCGGTCAGCGGCGTGCTGCCGATGATGCTGATGGCGCGGAGCAACGGCCTGCGTGCGGCGGTGGTGCCCGCGGCCAACGCCGCCGAGGCCGCCATCGTCGAGGGCCTCGACGTCCATCCCGCGGTCTCGCTTCCGGACGCGGTGGCGGTCGCGGGGGCGGCCCTCCGCCCGGCCCCGCCGCGGTCGCCCGTCCCGCACATGCCCCGCGCGGCCTTGCCCGACATGGCGGACGTGCGGGGCCAGGTGGTGGCCCGCCGCGCCCTCGAGATCGCGGCCGCGGGCGGGCACAACCTCATCTTCATCGGGCCACCCGGATCCGGGAAGACCATGCTGGCCCGGCGTCTGCCCGGCGTCCTGCCGCCCCTCACGCTCGAAGAAGCGGTCGAGACCACGGCCATCCATTCGGCCTGGGGCGCTCGGATGGAGGGGCTGCTCGGCGACCGCCCGTTCCGGAGTCCCCACCACACGACGAGCGACGCGGCCCTCGTCGGCGGCGGTTCGATCCCCCGGCCCGGCGAGGTGAGCCTCGCCCACAACGGCGTGCTGTTCCTGGACGAGCTCCCGGAATTCCGGCGCAACGTCCTGGACGCGCTTCGTCAGCCCCTCGAGGAGCGCTCGGTCACCATCGCGCGCAGCCGGGGCACGCTGCGACTCCCCGCGCGCTTCCAACTGATCGCGGCCATGAATCCCTGTCCCTGTGGACTGCGCGGACATGCCGCCTGCGCCTGCACGCCGACGGCGGTGCGGGCCTACCAGTCGCGGATCTCCGGCCCCTTGCTCGATCGCGTCGACATCCAGGTCGAGGTCGCACCCGTCACGTATGAAGAGATGATGGGACCGGCGGGCGAGACGAGTGCCGCCGTCGCCGCCCGCGTCGAGGCCGCTCGCCGGCGCCAGGCCGGTCGCGTGGACAGCACGTCGGTGGCCCTCAACGCCGACCTGCCGCCCCGAATCCTGAGACAGGTTGCGCCCGCCGACCCTGCGGGCGCGAACCTTCTCCGGCAGGCGATGGAACGCTTCGGACTTTCCGCGCGCGGCCACGACCGCGTCCTTCGGGTGGCCCGCACGTTGGCCGATTTGGAGGATTCAGCCCACGTCTCGGAGCGTCACGTCGCCGAAGCCCTTCATTTCCGGGGCCGTCCGGCCGTTTCGGAGTGAGGCTGAGGGCCCACAGAGAGCGGCGTCACACATTTTCCAATGTTTTGGATTTTTGGTTGACGCCTTACAGAACCGTGTGCTAGCCTCGCCGCTTCGTCTGTGGGTAGGAGGCCTCACGCTTCCTGTCTTTTGTGGTGAGTGACCCACGGTTGGGTCCGAGACTCCGGGGGGGAGATGGCCAACGAGTTCTACACCCTGATCGTCGTGCCGCATGCCAAGGCACGCTTTCGGAAGATCCAGGTTTCGGTCCGTCTGACGAAGTGGGTTTTGGGGACGACCGCCGTGGCCACTCTCGCCGTATCCGGTACTTTCGTTCACTACGCTCGCGTCGCCGGCGAAGTCCACGAGCTTCGTCAGCTCCGTGACGAGAACAAGGTCCTGCTGAGCAAGACGCAGGAGTACGAGCAGTCGGCGGGCAAGCTCCAGGCCAAGGTCCAACAGCTCCAGAACATGGTGACCAAGCTCGGCGTCATGGCCGGGCTGGAGCACAGCCTGCCGGAGCCCGCGGGCGTCGGCGGCGTTTCGAGCATGGATTCGACACCGCCGAAGCTCACGCCCTCCGCGCTGGCGGACATGGACCGCAGCCTGACGAAGCTGACCGACCGCTCCGCCCAGCTCGAGGAGTTCTACCGCGACCAGACCGTGCTCCTCTCGTCCACGCCTTCGGTCTGGCCCGTGCGCGGCTATCTGTCCGCCACCTTCGGCAACCGCATCGATCCCTTCACGGCCCAGAAGGACTTCCATCCCGGCATCGACATCTCCACGCCCATCGGCACCAAGGTGCAGGCGCCGGCGGACGGGATCGTGATCTCGACCGGGCAGCAGGGCGGCTACGGCAACGCGCTCGTGATCGACCACGGCTACGGCGTGGTCACGCGTTACGGGCACCTCGATAGCTTCGCGGTCAAGCCGGGCCAGCGGATCCGGCGCGGCGACGTCATCGCCTACGTCGGGAATACAGGCCGCTCGACGGGTCCGCATCTTCACTATGAAGTGTGGGTGCGCGACCAGGCGCAGAACCCGATCCACTTCATCCTCGACGAGTACCGGACGTTCGGCTAGGCACTTAGGCAACTCAGGGGGGTACTCACCTCGAACGCACCCCCCTGCGCCTTCGGCTACCCCCCAACCCGCTCGTCGCGGAGTGAATCCGCTCCTCGCTGCTTGCCCCTCGCCTCGCGAATCCCGTTTGACCCTCGTCGAGTCCGCCTGATATCCTGACCAATCAACCGTTTCGGTCGCCTCTTCGCTTCATGGCCCGGGATGCGCAGGGCAAAGCAGCGAGGCGCCGATTCACTCGGCGCCGAGCGGCAGGGGGTAGCCCGAAGGGCGTAGGGGGTTGCATTCACCCGAGGGTGGAGCAACCCCCTGAATCAAAGAATGATCAACACCATCCTGACCAAGATCATCGGTACCAAGAATGAGCGCGAGCTCAAGGCCATCGCTCCGCTCATCCAGCGCATCGTCGCCCTCGAGCCGTCCGTCCTTCCCCTTTCCGACGCGCAGCTCCAGGCCAAGACCGAGGAGTTCCGCTCCCGGCTGAAGGGTGGCGGCGATGGGGGCGGCGGTGAATCCCTCGACGACCTCCTCCCCGAGGCCTTCGCGGTCGTGCGCGAAGCGGGCCGCCGCGTGCTCAACATGCGGCACTTCGACGTGCAGCTCATCGGCGGCCTGGCCTTGCACCGCGGCATGATCGCGGAGATGAAGACGGGCGAGGGCAAGACCCTCGTGGCCACCCTGGCCGCGTACCTGAACGCGCTGCCCGGCAAGGGCGTGCACGTCGTCACCGTCAACGATTACCTGGCCAAGCGCGACAGCGAGTGGATGGGCCGCATCTTCCGCTTCCTCGGCCTCAGCGTCGGCGTCATCCAGCACAACCTCGACGACGCCCAGCGCCAGGTGGCCTACGCCGCCGACATCACCTACGGCACGAACAACGAGTTCGGGTTCGACTACCTGCGCGACAACATGAAGTTCGAGCTCTCCAGCTACGTCCAGCGCGGGCACTACTTCGCGGTCGTGGACGAGGTCGACTCCATCCTCATCGACGAGGCGCGGACCCCGCTGATCATCAGCGGGCCGGCCGAGGAGTCGACGGACAAGTACTACCGGATCAATTCCATCATCCCCAAGCTCAACCCCGGCGCCCGCATCAGCGGCGACCGCAAGGCGGAGGAGCGGGAGGAGCTGGAGAAGACGGGCGACTACATCGTCGACGAGAAGGCCAAGACGGTCACCCTCACCGAGATGGGGATGGCCCACGTGGAGAAGCTCCTCGGAGTGCAGAACCTCTGGGAGCCGTCCAACATGGACATCCTCCACCACGTGAACCAGGGCCTGCGCGCGCACACCCTGTTCCAGCGCGACGTGGACTACGTGGTCAACGAGGGCCAGGTCGTCATCGTGGACGAGTTCACGGGCCGCCTCATGCCCGGCCGGCGCTGGTCGGACGGCCTGCACCAGGCGGTGGAGGCGAAGGAGAAGGTCAAGATCGAGCGCGAGAACCAGACCCTCGCCACCATCACCTTCCAGAACTACTTCCGCATGTACGGGAAGCTCTCGGGCATGACGGGCACCGCCGACACCGAGGCCCCGGAGTTCGACAAGATCTACAAGCTCGAAGTCCTGGCCATCCCCACCAACCGACCCCTCATCCGCGTGGAGAACCCCGACGTCGTCTTCCGCACGGAGCGCGAGAAGTTCGAGGCGGTGCTGGAGGAGATCGAGGAGTACAACAAGAACGGCCGCCCGGTGCTGGTGGGCACCATCTCCATCGAGAAGTCCGAGCATCTCTCGACCCTCCTGAAGAGGGACGGCATCAAGCACGTCGTGCTCAACGCGAAGTACCACGAGCGCGAGGCGGAGATCGTGGCCCAGGCCGGGCGCTTCGGGGCCGTCACCATTGCCACCAACATGGCCGGCCGCGGCACCGACATCATCCTCGGCGGCGTGCCCGACTATCGCGTGAAGGCCAAGCTCATCGAGCAGAAGCTCGACCCCGAGCTGGCCTCGCCCGAAGAGAAGAAGCTGACCATCGACCACGTGGCCGAGGAGATGGGCCGGGAGTTCAAGAAGGCCTTCGCGGAGAAGAAGGTCCCGACCGAGGAGCGCCACCTCCTGGCCAAGCGCTACGTGGGCATCCTGGCCGCGTTCGCGCCGGACCACCCGTCCGTGCTGGTCATGGACGGCTTCGCTCCCGACTTCCCCGTCCTGAGCGCCTACCTCACCGTGGCCAAGGCCCTGCCCCGCGCGACCAAGGAGAAGATCGCGAAGAGCTTCTACCCGCAGGGCGAGGAGCCCGTCGACTTCCTCGCCGTGCATCCGATGAAGGCGGACCTGGACCGGCTGGCCCTGGCCCCGGAGTTCCCGCGCATCGAGGAGTTCCTCGACACCAACGAGCGCGAGCGCGTGGTCGCGCTGGGCGGCCTGCACATCCTGGCCACGGAGCGGCACGAGGCGCGGCGCATCGACAACCAATTGCGCGGCCGCGCCGGCCGCCAGGGCGACCCCGGCTCGTCACGGTTCTACCTGTCCCTCGAAGACGACCTCATGCGCATCTTCGGCTCCGACCGCATCAGCGGCCTGATGCTGAAGCTCGGGATGGAAGAGGGCGTGCCCATCGAGCACGGGATGGTCACGAAGTCGATCGAGCGCGCGCAGAAGCAGGTGGAGGCGCAGAACTTCGCCGTCCGCAAGCACCTCCTCGAGTACGACGACGTGATGAACAAGCAGCGCACGGCCGTCTACGACATGCGCCGCATGATCCTCGAGGGCAAGAACACCCGCGACTACATCCTGAACCTGGCCAAGGAAGTCCTGGAGTGGTACCTCGAGTCGTACACGAGCGGGGACGATCCCGAGAAGTGGAACTTCGGAGGCCTCAAGACCGCGCTCAAGGAGACGTACGGCCTCGACGTCCCCGCGGACGAGCTCCAGGGCATGGGCGCGGCGGAGATGCAGGACTCGTTCTCCGAGCGGATCAAGGCGAAGTACGAGGAGAAGGAGCAGCAGGTCGGTCCGGAGCTGATGCTCTTCCACGAGCGCATGATCATGCTGCAGATCGTGGACACGCAGTGGAAGGACCACCTGTACGCGCTCGACCACCTCAAGGAGGGCATCGGCCTCCGCGGCTACGGGCAGCGCGATCCCCTCGTCGAGTACAAGAAAGAGTCGTTCGCGATGTTCCAGGCCCTCATGGACCGCATCGACGAGGAGATCCTGCGCTGGGTGTTCCTGTATCAGGCGATGGCGCCGCCGGACGCGGCGGGAGAAGCGGTTCCAACGGACGGGCCGGGTCGCGGGCCCCAGCCCCCGCCGGCCGCGGCACGCGCCGCTGAGCCGCGTCGCGTGAGGGAGCCCGAGATGGCGCTAGCAGGCGCTCGCCCCATGCCTCGCAATCTCACCTTCAATAATCCGGGAGAGTTGCTCTCGGGCTCGCGCTCCGCCCTCGGCGCCGCCGAGCCCGAGGAAGCGCACGGCGGGAACGACGCTGCCGTAGAGACGGTGCGACGCGAGGGCAAGAAGGTCGGCCGCAACGAACTCTGCCCTTGCGGGAGCGGGAAGAAATACAAGAAGTGCCACGGCCAATGACGGGAGGAGAGCGTGCTGGACGATAGGATCGCGGAAGCGCTCACTTTCGACGACGTGCTGCTCGTGCCGCAGCGCTCCGACGTTCTGCCCTCCGAAGTCGACATCTCCACGCGCCTGACCAAAAGCATCACCCTGCGCACGCCCATCATCTCCGCGGCCATGGACACGGTCACGGAGGCCCCCCTCGCCATCGCCATGGCCCAGGAAGGCGGGATGGGCATCATCCACAAGAACATGACCATCGAGGCGCAGGCGGCGGAGGTGGACAAGGTCAAGCGCTCGGAGTCGGGGATGATCGTCGATCCGGTGACGGTGGCCCCCACCCAGCGCGTGGCCGAGGCCCTCGACGTGATGGCGAAGTTCCGCATCAGCGGCGTGCCCGTCACCGTCGGCACCAAGCTCGTGGGCATCCTCACCAACCGCGACCTGCGCTTCGAGACGCGCACCAACCTGCCCGTCTCCGAGCTCATGACGAAGGACGACCTCATCACCGTACCCGTGGGCACCACCCTCGAGCAGGCCAAGGAGATCCTCCACCGCCACAAGGTCGAGAAGCTGCTCGTCGTCGATCGCGACTACAACCTCAAGGGCCTGATCACGGTCAAGGACATCCAGAAGCAGATCAAGTACCCGTTCGCGGCCAAGGACTCGCTGGGCCGGCTGCGCGTGGGGGCGGCCATCGGCGTCACCGCGGACGTGCTCGACCGCGCGACCGCGCTCGTCGAGGAGAAGGTGGACGTCCTCGTCATCGACACCGCGCACGGCCACACCACGCGCGTGCTGCGCACGATCGAGGAAGTGAAGAAGCGCTTCCCCGAGACGGAAGTCGTGGCCGGCAACGTGGGCACCTACGAGGGGGCGGCGGAGCTGATCGCGGCGGGGGTGGCCGCGGTCAAGGTCGGCATGGGTCCCGGTTCCATCTGCACCACGCGCGTGGTGTCGGGGGCGGGCATGCCCCAGATCACGGCCATCGCGGAGGCGGCGCGGGCCGCGGCCAAGGCCGACATCCCGATCATCGCGGACGGCGGGATCAAGTTCTCGGGCGACGTCGTGAAGGCGCTGGCCGCGGGAGCGTCCTCGGTCATGATCGGATCCCTCTTCGCGGGCACCGACGAGAGCCCGGGCGAGCTGATCCTGCGCCAGGGCCGGTCGTTCAAGAGCTACCGCGGCATGGGCTCGATCGGGGCCATGAAGGAAGGCTCGCGCGACCGCTACTTCCAGGAGTTCGAGGGCAACACCCAGAAGCTCGTGCCCGAGGGCATCGAAGGGATGGTCCCCTACAAGGGCCCGCTCTCGGCGATGGTGGGGCAGCTCGTGGGCGGGCTGCGCGCGGGCATGGGCTACACCGGCGTCGGGACCATCCGTGACCTCCAGGCCAAGGCGCGCTTCGTCCGCATTTCCAGCGCCGGGCTCAAGGAGAGCCACGTGCACGACGTCATCATCACCAAGGAAGCTCCCAATTACCGGCTGGAGTAGGGCGCGCGCCCTGGCCCTCGCGGCGGCCGCCTTCGCCGCGAGTTGCTTCGGACGGGCGCAGGAGCCGCTCCTCACGTACTTCAACCCCGAGCACGCCCTGACCCTCCACTATCCCGCGAGCTGGAAGACCGAGCAGGCACAGCAGGACGGCGTCTGGTACCGCTACTTCCTGGCTCCGCCGGCCGGGCCGGAGAGGAAGCCCGCGGTGTCCGTGACGCTCGTCGCGGGGCCCCTGGGCGTCGGGGTCGACCAGTACGCGCAGACGTACCTGGCCGGCAACACCGTGCAGTCCTCGCGCGACGAGTCGCGGCCGGGCGCGCGCGGCAAGTACTATCTCTTCGCCTCCGCGGACGGGAAGACGCGGTTCGCGCTGCTGCTGCTGGAGGAGGGCGCCCCCTCGCGAGCCGGCCTCCCCCCCACGGCCACGCCGCGGCCGTCTCCGAGCGCGTCGCCGATCCCGCCCGCCAGGGCCAGCGTCACCGTGCGCCCCTCGCCGACCCCCATCGCCACTCCCGTTCCCCCGCTGCCGGCGGCGGCGCCGGTGGCGTACGTCTACGGCCTCTACGCGCAGGGAGAGGCCGCGGCCTTCGACTCCCAGCTGCCGCTCGTCGAGGAGATGGCGCGCAGCCTCACCCTGGAGCGGCCGGCGCAATACGCGGAGGAGCGTAACGACAAGTTCGCCTTCGCCTGGCGCGTGCCGCCCTCCTGGCGGCAGGCGCGCTCTTTCTCGAGTGGGACCACGTTCCTTCAGCAGTACACGAGCCCCGCCTTCGGCGCGGACAAGCGCCAGACCGTCCACGCGTCCCTCACCCTCACCGTGGAGCCGGCGGGCGGCGAGGGCACGGTGGACGCGTATTACAAGGCCACCATGGACAAGGCCGGCGATACCGTCTCCGTGCTGAGCCACACTCCGTGGCGCGGCGGTTACGTGGACGTGCAGCACTCCGAGACGCCGGTGGCGGTGACGCGGGCCAAGCGCTACTTCCGCGTGGCGGACGGCCGCGGCTACACCCTGGCCTGCGATGCGCGGGACGACATCTATCCGAGGGTCTCGCATTGGTGCGATATGATCGCGGCGACGCTCAGGATCGGACCGGAGGTGACCGCGCCGTGACGACCGTCCTCAGTCGCCTCGGCAGCGCGCTGGGTCGCCTCGTGCACGGGGGCGACGCGGCGGAGATGCGAGTGGGGCCGGGCGGTCCCACCGGCGAGATCCGCGTTCCCCGCGAAAGCGACGGCGTGTGGGAGGTCCGCACCGTGCAGGGGCGCCCCTGCCTCTCCCCGGACGACCGCTCGTACTACCTCTATTTCGTGCTCCCGCCCGATCTGCGGGCTCGCGCCCGATCGGGACTGTGGCTCGACATCGAGTACCTCGGCGAACGCTACGGCGAGTTCCGCGTCCAGTACGCCTCGACGGACGGCGAGGCCGATCACGGGGGCCTCTACAAATCGGCCGAGCAGCGCTGGGACGGGGACGCCGTCGGGTTGCGCCGCTTCCGGCGCGCGCTCTTCCCGCTCCCCGACTTCGACCCCGCGCGCACGCAGAACCAGGGCGCGTCCTTCCGCCTCGAGTTCCGCCGCGAGGTCCTGATCACGCGGGTGACGGCCAGCATCGCGCCGCCCGCGGACGCGGAGGCGCTCACCCGCGTGGCCCCCGTTCCCGAGCTGCGCAAGATGCCGGGGCGCCTCTACCCCATCAACTACCTCTTCATCGAGATCACCAACGCCTGCAACTTCAAGTGCACGTGGTGCCCGGACGACGTGATGGGCCGGCGCCGCGGCTTCATGAAGAAGGAGAAGGTGTTCGGGATCCTCGACGAGATCGCGGCCAAGCGCTCCTGGCTGGGCCCGGTCTACCCGGTCAAGCTCCACCAGATGGGCGAGCCCATGCTGCACCCCGACCTCCCCGCCATCGTGGCGCACGCGGAGAGCCTCGGCGTCGGCATCGAGCTCAACACGAACTGCGGCCTCATCACGCCGGAGAACATCGAGGCCCTCTACCGCGCGGGCCTGACCAACCTGATCCTGTCCTATCAGACTCCCGACGCCGACTCCTTCAAGACGAGGAAGGCGCCGCGCATCGCCTTCGACGCCTACCGGGACAAGGTGCGCCTGGCGGTGGAGAAGAAGGTCGCCCTCGGGGGGCGCACCCACCTCGAGATCGACATCATGAACACGAAGTACGCGGACTCCTACAAGATCGTGAGCGAGGACGAGCAGGCCATGGCCTTCCTCGAGGACTGGATCGCCTTCGCGCGCGAGCTGGAGAAGAAGTACGACCTGGCTCCGCGCGCGCACGATCCCGAGCACCTCCGGGCGCGCCACTTCCTCGACCAGGACGAGAACGGGAGCCGATACGAGCTCCTCGCCGGCGTGGAGCTGATCTGGAAGCGCTGCCACTCCTGGGGTAACGTCATCGGCGAGCACCACGTGGACCCGGAGGCGGCGGATCAGCTCGCGGCGGTGGTCAACGCCGGCGCAGGCAGCGGGGCCCCTCCCCACTCGAGTCACACGCGGGACACGTACTGCCCCGCGCCCTACGACCAGTTCGTCATCCAGTGGAACGGCGACGTCGTGTCGTGCTGTACGGACTACGAGGGGCTCACCAAGACCGCCAACGTGTTCGCCTCCTCGATCGAAGAGGTCTGGAGGAGCGAGACCGTCCGCCAGCGCAAGCAGGACATGCTCGAGGGGAGGCTCCTCGACGTGTGCGCCAAGTGCATGGGCCTGAAGTAGCGCCGCCGGGTCCGCCCGGCTAGGACTCCCGCCACAGGGGCATGCGGGACGCGAGGTCCGCCTCGCCGATCTCCGCGCAGACCGACTCCAGCTCCCCACGCCGCGATCCCTGCCAGCGCAGGTCCTCCAGCGTCTCCGTGAGCGGCACGTCCGTGCGCAGGCGCGCGAGCTGGCGATAGAGGAGCGCGTCCGCCCGCCGGTCGCGCAGGACCTGCCCGGCGCCGCCCGCCCCGCGCACGTTGACCCCCCAGCCCTCCTCGAGGGAGGGGATGTCCTCGAGCCGCCCGTAGCGCGTCAGGAGCGCGGCCGCCGTCTTCGGCCCCCAGCCGGGCAGGCCGGGATAGCCGTCCGAGCTGTCGCCCACGAGGGCGAGCCAGTCCGGCATGGACTCCGGCAGCACGCCGAACTTCGCCTTGACCGCGCCCTCGTCGAGCACGATGCGGCGCCGCCGGTCCAGCATCACCACGCGCGTCCCGCGCACGCACTGCGCGAGGTCCTTGTCCGGCGTGCAGATCACGACCTGCTCGACCTCGGGCGCCTCGCCGAATCGGGCGGCGGCGGTGGCCAGCGCGTCGTCGGCCTCGAACTCCACCATCGGCCAGACCACGATGCCCAGGGCGCGCGTGGCCCGCTCCGCCAGCGGGAACTGAGCGAGCAGCTCGCGCGGCACGCCCTCGCTCGTCTTGTAGCCGTCGTAGAGGCCGTTGCGGAAGGACTCGATGACGTGGTCGAACGCGCAGGCCACGTGGGTCACGTCGGGGCCGGTGAGCAGGCCCAGCAGCGACCGCATGAGGCCCCGGGTCGCGCCCACCTCGCGCCCGTCCGGGCTCGTGGCCGAGGGCGCGCCGAAATGCGCGCGGAACAGCTCGTAGGTGCCGTCGACGAGATGGACCTTCACGGGCCCGAGGAGAGCCGCTTCACCAGCCGGTAGAGGAACTCGCGCCCCTCGTAGAGTTGGCGAACTCCCACGCGCTCGTCGCGCCCGTGCGCGCGGTTGTCGTCCACGTCCCCGAAGATGCCGGAGACGCCGTAGGCGCGGATGCCGGCTTGCCGGAGGTAGAGGCTGTCCGTCGCGCCCGTGCCCATCATGGGCAGCACGGGCACGCCCGGCCACAGCTCGCGTGTCACCGCCTCCACCGGGCCCATGATGTCGGGCTGGAGCGGTGAGGGCGGGCTGGGCTTGGCCGGGGCCAGCGACGTGATCGTGATGCCGTCGTCCGCGACCGCCTTGACCAGGGCGGCCTGGACCTCGCCCGCCGGCGTCCCGGGCAGGATCCGGCAGTTCACGGTCGCGCGCGCCATCTGCGGCAGCGCGTTGTCCGCGTGCCCGCCTTCGAGGCGCGTGGCCACGCAGGTCGTGCGCATGAGCGCGTTGTGGTACGGCGAGAGGGAGAGGCGGGCCAGGGCCTCCGGGTCCGGGGGCGTGCGCAGGACGGCCTTCATGTCGTCCGCTTCCGGCCCCGGCGCGATGGACGCCATGCGGTCGAAATAGGCGCGCGTCACCTCGGAGAGACGGACGGGGAAATCGAACGCAGCCAGGCGGCCGAGGCCGGCGGTGAGCCGGTAGATCGCGTTGTCCTTGCGCGGCAGCGAGCTGTGCCCGCCCGCATTCGTCGTCTCGAGCCGGAAGCTCTCGTAGACCTTCTCGCTGGCCTGCACGCCGTTGGCCAGGTAGCGGCCGTCCTTGATCTGTCCACGTCCGCCCTCGTTGAGCGCGAGCTCGGCGTCGATGAGATCGCGGTGGTTCTCCATCAGCCAGTGCACGCCGTTCGCGGGTCCTCCCTCCTCGTCGGAAGTGAGAGCCACGATGATGTCGCGGTCCGGCCGGTAGCCCTCCTCCCTCAGGCGGATGAGCGTCGCGATCCAGATCGCGGCCATGGCCTTGTCGTCGCCCGTCCCGCGGCCGTAGAAGTACCCGTCCTTCTCGAGCAGCGTGAAAGGATCGGTCGACCAATCCTCGCGTCGTGCCTCCACGACGTCGAGGTGCGCGAGGAGAAGCAGGGGCCGGCGGCGCCCCGTCCCGCGCAGCCGCGCCACCAGGTT
This sequence comes from Vicinamibacteria bacterium, assembly GCA_035715025.1. GTDB lineage: Bacteria > Acidobacteriota > Vicinamibacteria > Fen-336 > Fen-336 > AA29. The sequence goes on along the minus strand of DASTLK010000375.1, from coordinate 3,491 downwards.
TCCCTTGCGCGGCTGGGGGACGAGGACCTGCACGTCGGCCGCGGGGAAGCCGGCAGCCCGCAGCCGCGCCGCCATCGCCAATGCCGCCCGCGTGTTGTCGCCGCTGGGATCGACGGTGTTGATTTCGACGAGCTGTTTGTAGATCGGGAACAGGGCCTGGTCGGCCGGGGATGGAGACGGAGTAGAGATAGAGGTTGTGGCCAGGACGGCTGTCAACAGGGTCGGCCAGATCACGCGAGGGACCTCCGAGTGAGATTCATCGCAGCGCGTCCTCCAGGGCCGCCGACGCGTCCGTCTTCTCGTCGCGATACTTGACGATCACGGGAGTGTACAGGGCCAGGCCGCTTCGCTCCGCGAACGGATCGCTCAGGCGTCGCGAGCCGGGCACGACCACCGCGCCCTCCGGGATGCGCAGGGGCGTGTCGCCCTGCCGCCGGTACGTCGTCTTGCGGGGGACGTCGTAGACGGTCACGGAGCCGGTGAGGATGACGCCGGATCCGAGCACCGCGCGCCGGCCCACGATCGTCCCCTCGTACACACCACAGTTGCCGCCGACGAGCACGTCGTCCTCCACGATCACGGGCAGCGCGCCCACCGGCTCCAGCACGCCGCCGAGCTGCGCGGCCGCGGAGAGGTGCACGCGCCGGCCCACCTGCGCGCAGGAACCGACCAGGGCGTGCGAGTCGATGAGGCTGTTCTCGCCCACGTAGGCGCCCACGTTGACGTAGGCGGGAGGCATGACGATCACGCCGGGGGCGACGTGCGCGCCGTGGCGCACGGCGGTTCCGCCCGGCACCACGCGCACGCCGTCGCCGACGGAGAAGCGCCGGGGTAGGAACGTGTCCTTGTCCAGGAAGGACAGGGGGCCCGCGGGCTCGGTGGCCACGACGCGGCCCAGGCGAAAGCCCAGCAGGATGCCCTTCTTGACCCAGGCGTTGACGCGCCAGCCGTCCGCGGTCGGCTCGGCGGCGCGGGCCTCGCCGCGCTCCAGCGCGTCGAGGAGCTCGTCGAAGACGGCGCGCGCCTCGTCCCCGAGCGCCTCCGCGGGCAGGGCGTGGTAGGCCTCGATCTGGGCGGCCAGGCCCTCGCGCACGGTCACGGGAGGAGCTCGAGCTCCTTCAAGGCCGCGCGCAGGGCCTCGCGCGTGCTCTCCTTGGGCGGACACATGGGCAAGCGGAAGCTCTCTTCGCACAGGCCCATCATCGCCAGGGCCGCCTTCACCGGCATCGGGTTCGACTCCACGAAGTTCAGGTTCATCAGGTGGAGGAGCCGGTAGTGGATGCGGCGCCCCTCCGCGAAGTCGCCGCGCGCGCAGGCCGCGACGAGGTCGTGCATCGGTCCGGGGACCTCGTTGGCCGCGACCGAGATGACGCCCTCTCCGCCCAGGGCCATGAACGTGACCGTGTTCGCATCGTCGCCGGAGAGCACCTCGAAGCCTTCCGGCCGGTCGCGCAGGACGTCCATCACCTGCGTGAGGTTGCCGGAGGCCTCCTTGACCGCGCTGATGTTCGGATGCGCGGCCAGGCGGAGCTGCGTCTTGGTGTCGATGTTGCTGCCCGTGCGGCCGGGCACGTTGTAGACGACGATGGGCACGGTCACCGCATCCGCGATCGTCGCGAAGTGGCGATAGAAGCCTTCCGGGGTCGGCTTGTTGTAGTACGGGCCCACGGACAGGATGCCGTGGGCGCCGAGGGCGGCCATGGCCTTGGACCGCTCGACCGCGGTCTGGGTGTCGTTGCTGCCGGCGCCGGCCAGGACGGGGACCTTGCCTGCCTCCTCCAGGGTGAGGGCGACCACGCGCTTCTGCTCGTCCACGGTCATGGTGGCGGCCTCGCCCGTCGTGCCGCAGGGCACGAGCACGTCGATGTGGGCGTCCACCTGGCGCCGGACCAGCCGGCGCAAGGCGGGTTCGTCCAGGGCTCCGGTCTTGGTGAACGGAGTGATCAGCGCGGTGCCGGCCCCCGCGAACGAGCGGCTCATCGGGCTTCCTCCATGCCCTCATTCTCCCTCACGGACAGTGATCGACGTAGCCGAGGGCGCGCAGCTTTTCGCAGGCATCCGAGGTGGGAGGCTTCTCGCCCTCCTTGCCTTGCGCGAGCAGGCGCGTGTGCGCCCATTCGCGCTGGGCGCGATCGAGGAAGAGGTCGAGCTCGCGCCGCGCGACGCGCAGGGTTTCCCCTTCGCGCCCCGCGACGTCGCGCGTCTCCGCGCGATCGCGGAGGCGGTCGTAAAGGGCGGAGCGCGTGCCCCCGTCGTCGAGCGGCGTGTCCACGAGCTTGTAGCGCTCGTCGAAGGTGGCGCTGAGATTGCGGTCGTTCTGGGCGAAGAGGCGCGTGCGCCCGGGACCGATCCCGCCCGTCACCGCGCCCAGCACGCTGGTCCCGGCGAGGTCGGGCGGGTAGGACACCTTGACCGCGTCGAGGATGGTGGGCACGAGATCGAGGGTGGAGGTGAATTCCGAGGACCGCTGCCCGCCCTTGGCGCCCGGCATCGCGACGATGAACGGGATGGCCAGACAGGGGTCGAAGAGGTCCTCGCCGTGATCGAAATAGTAATCGTGCTCGCCGAGGCTCTCGCCGTGGTCGGAGGTCAAGACCACCGCCGTCTTGCCCGCCGCCGGTGACGCCCCCAGGGCGTCGAGCACGCGCCCCACCTCCGCGTCCACGGATGCGATCTCGCCGTCGTATTGCGACACGTAGTACCCGAGCGTCTTGCCCTGGACCGCCCATTCCTTCTTCACCCCGCCGTGGAACCCGGAGACGGGAGCCAGGCGTGGACCGGCCGTCGCGCCGTCCGTGAAGGCACGATCGAACGGAGGCGGGGGCGTGTAGGGCGCGTGCGGGTTCACGTAGTGCAGCCACAGGAAGAAGGGCCGATCCGGACGCGCGCCGCGCAGGTAGGCGATCCCGTCCTCCGTGATGGCGTGGGCCCGCGCGGTCTCCGTGTCGAGGGCCTTCTCCTCCCAGGTCTCGCGGTACGAATCGAAGCCGCGGGCATACCCGTATTGGGCCGCGAGGTTCGGATTGTCGAGCACGGCGGCCGTGGAATAGCCCGTCTGCTTCAGGACCGCGGCCAGGGTCGGATTGAAGTCGAGGAGGATCGGGTGCGTCTTGCTGTACCCGTTCTGGGACGGCCGTCGCCCCGTCATCATCATGACGAAGCTGCCCCGCGTCTTGGGCCAGAACGTGTAGGCGCGATCGAAGACGGTGCCGCGCTGCCCCAGCGCGTCGATGTGCGGGCTCGTCGCGCGGCGATAGCCGTAGAGGCCCAGGTGATCGGCGCGCAGGGTGTCGATCGTGATGAGGAGGACGCTGAGGCCGTTCCCCGACCGCGGCGGCGCGGTGGACGGGCGGGGAGAAGGGGGCGACGAGGTACCCCGACAGGACAGGGCTAGAAGCGCTAAACAGACGGAGACGGGCACGGAGACGGGGATGGAGGCGCGTCTCATGCCGGCGGTTCCTCGATCGTGACGCGCCGCTCGTCCTCGCCCG
>DASTLK010000374.1:0-6363 GCA_035715025.1 Vicinamibacteria bacterium | reverse complement strand
CGCATTCCCGCGCGGAGGTGACGTGATGCAGCTCGAAATAGGCGAGAAGGCCGACGTACGGATCGTGAGGGTGAAGGAAGCCAAGCTCACGTATCCGAACCTGTCCGCGTTCTTCGCCGAGGTGAGGCAACTGGTGGAGGGCGGGACGCGCAAGCTGCTCATCGACCTCTCCGCGGTGACCTACATCGACAGCGCGTCCATCGGCTGTCTCATGGACATCTACCGGCTCATGCAGGACCGGGGAGGGGCGGTGAAGCTCGCCGGCGTGCAGCCGCGGGTGGAGACGATGATCTCCATGACGGGCGTGCACAAGCTCATCGACCTGCACCGGGAGGAAGGCACCGCGCTGGAGGCCTTCGGTCCCACGGGCGGGGGCAAGAAAAAGGGGAAGGCCGATGCGTAAGGTGCGCCTCTCCACGGGGTTTCAGCTCACCCTCGACGGCGACATCCTGGGCCTGCTCGAGGCCCTCTACCGCGAGGTGACCCTCAAGCGCGCGCTGCAGGTCTCCTTCGAGGACATGATGCGCGAGATCCAATCGCTGGTGGAGCAGATGGGGGAAGAGGAGCGCCGACGCTATCTGGTGGAGAGCCTCTTCCTCAACTCCGTCACCTACGAGAACGAGATGCTCGACGCCTACATGCGCCGCCTGACCGGCCGGAAGAAGGGTGGGCGCGGGCGATCGGCCGGAGGGTCGGCATGACGCTGGCCCTGGCGCTCACGGCGTTCCTCCTCTCCGCCGCCCTCGCCCCGGACGCCCCCGCGCCCTCTCCGGCCGCCGCTCCCCACATCGTGATCGAGCCCGCCTCGTTCGACTTCGGCACGATCAAGCCCGCGCACGTCGTGGAGAAGGAGTTCGTGCTCCGCAACCACGGCCGCACCGACCTGCGCATCGATTCCATCGTCTCGAGCTGCCACTGCGCGGCCATCCTCGCCGACACCAAGCTGCTCGTGAAGCCGGGAGCGAGCACCACGTTTCGCGTCCGCCTCACCACACCCGAGATGGCGGGGCGCCTGCAAAGGAGCGTGCTCGTCAAGTCGAACGATCCCGCGCAGCCGACGTTGGAGGTGAAGCTCGAGGCGCTCGTCGTCGCCCCGCGTCGCGAGAAGGACTGATGGGGAGGCGGCGGGTCGTCTAGCCGCGCTGGGTGGCGAGGGGCGCGGGCGCCGGCGCCCCCGGCAGCGTCACCACCGGGAGCTGCGGGAGCGTCACCAGCGCCCAGGCGTCCGGCGCATCCAGCACCGCCCGCGCGAGAGCGGCGTGCAGCGCGTGGCCGGCCTTGCTGGCCTCCAGGTGGCCCACCACCGGGTGACCGAGGAGCGACAGGTCACCGATCGCGTCGAGGATCTTGTGGCGCACGAACTCGTCCTCGAAGCGCAGCTTCTGGTTGAGGACGCCGGTCTCGCCGACCACGATCGCGTTCTCGAGGCTGCCCCCGAGGGCCAGTCCCGCCTTGCGCAGCATCTCCACCTCGCGCAGGAAGCCGAACGTGCGCGCGGGCGCGATCGTCTCCGCGTAGGTGTCCGCGCTGACCCGGACGGAGGCGCTCTGGTGACGCAGGAGCGGATGATCGAAGCCGATCGTGTAGCTGACCCGGAACTGGTCCGAGGGGCTCAGGCGCGCCCACTTCCCGCCGCGCACCACCTCGACGGGCCGCAACACCTTCAAGTACCGCCGCGAGACCTTCAGCGGGCGCAACCCGGCTTCGTGGATGAGGATCACGAAGGGGGCCGCGCTGCCGTCCATGACCGGGATCTCGGGACCGTCCACCTCCACCAGCACGTCGTCGACGCCCAGCGAATAGAGGGCGGACAGGAGGTGCTCGACGGTGTCGATGGAGACGCCGTCGCGGCTGAGCGTGGTGGCGTGGTCGAGACGGCCCAGGTGATCGATGTGGGCGGGAATCTCGACTCCGACGTCCGTCCGGCGGAAACGAACGCCGTGTTCGGCCGGCGCCGGCTTGAGATCGAGGCGGACGGGACGGCCGGTGTGCAGGCCGATGCCCGTGCAGCCTACGCCGCGCTTGAGAGTCCTCCTATAGGCCATGAGACCTGCGCTGCCGCCATGCAATCGCCGAACCACGGCGAGTGTTTGGACCCAACTTGAGCGAATACAGTGACTTCCCGCGGATGAAGAGACACGCTGTCTGCCGTCGCCCAGCCACGAGTGTGGCCGCAATACCACGGCGGGTGTGGCTCAAAAGCCCGTCTTCCCCGCGCGCACATGCGCTTGATAGGCGCCGGAATCGAGGATCTCGCGCGTCTGATCGATGGCGTGGAGGATCTCGTCGTCCGTCGTATAGAAGTGCGGGGAGTAGCGAATGCCCGCACCCGGTCGATGGTCCACGATGATCTCGCGGCGGAGCAGCTCACGCGTGACGGCCTCCCCCAGCGGGACGTCGAGGATGGCCATGCCGCCGCGGCGGTCGGGATTGTCGGGCGTACGCGGCGTGAGGCCGAGCGCGCGGGCACGATCCATCAGGAGCTGGACCTGCCGCACCGACTTGCGCCGGATGGAGTCGACGCCGAGGGCGGACACGATTTCGTAGCCGGCACGCGCGGCGAACAGGGCGGGCACGGCGGGCGTGCCGTGGAGGAATCGCGTCGCGTCCGACGCGTAGTCGATGGCGCCGGCCTCGAACGCGAACGGATGCTCGTGGGCCATCCAGCCCGTGACCCGCGGCTGCAGGCGGCGCTGCAGGCGTGGGGCCACGTACAGGTAGCCCGCGCCCGGCCCGCCGCACAGCCACTTCACGCTGCCGCCGGTGGCAAAGTCGACATCCCAGGCCGTGACGTCGACGGGTACGGTTCCGGCGGACTGGTACACATCCGCCACCACGTAGGCGCCCACTTCGTGCGCACGCCGCACGATGGCGGGCACGTCCTGCACGAAGCCGCTTCGGAAGATGACGTGCGAGAGGGGAACGAGCAGCGTCTCCTCGTCGATGGCTTCCAGGAACCGCTCGAGCGGCACCGTCATCCCGTCCGCGCTGGGCACGGTGACCACGCGCGCGCCGAGGGCGCGGTGGGCCTCGTACACGTACATCACGGACGGAAAGTTCAGGTCCTCGTAGACGATCTTGTTGCGGCGTGCCGACAGGTCGAAGCAGGAGAGGAGCACGGACTGGCAGATGGAGACGTTCTGGTGCATCACCACCGAGCCCGGGGCCGCGCCGATGATCCGGCCGACCAGGTCGCCCACGGTGACGGGCATCGCCCACCACCCCTCGGCCCAGGCGCGCACACCGCGCGTGGCCCACTGGCGCGCGTACTCCTCGAGCTCCGCGGCCGCGCCCCGCGGCATCGCCCCCAGTGAGTGGCTCACGAGATAGGTCGTCTTCTCGAGGATGGGGAACTCCGGCCTCCGCGCGAGGAGCTCGCTCTCGCCCGCAGGCGCCACGACGCTCATGCCGACTGCGCGGGAGGCGCGTCGTCGTCCTCGGCCCGGCCCGCCCCCGCGGGGCCGGGGCCGGCGGCACGGAGGACCTCGCGCAGGAAGCGGCCGGTGTGCGATCGACGCGACCGCGCCACCTTCTCCGGCGTCCCCTGTACGACCAGACGCCCGCCCGCCACTCCCGCCTCCGGACCGAGGTCGATCACGTGGTCCGCGGTCTTCACGACCTCGAGGTTGTGCTCGATGACGACCACGGTATTGCCGGCCTCGACGAGACGGTCGAGGACGTGGAGCAGCTTCGAGACGTCGTCGAGGTGCAGACCGGTCGTGGGCTCGTCGAGGATGTACAGGGTGCGGCCCGTCTCGCGCCGGGCCAGCTCCCGGGCCAGCTTGACGCGTTGGGCTTCGCCCCCGGAGAGGGTGGCCGCGCTCTGGCCGAGCCGGATGTAGCCGAGGCCGACGTCGGCCAGCGTGGAGAGGATGCGGAAGAGCCGCGGATGCGCGCGCAGGACGGGCAGCGCCTCGTCCACGGTGAGGTCGAGGACGTCGGCGATGCTGCGCCCATGGAACAGCACCTCGAGCGTCTCGCGGTTGTAGCGGCGGCCCCGGCAGGCCTCGCAGCGCACGTACACGTCGGGCAGGAAGTGCATGCGGATCGCGCGCACACCGTCACCCTGGCAGGCCTCGCAGCGCCCCCCCTTCACGTTGAACGAGAACCGGCCGGGCTTGTAGCCGCGGGCGCGCGCTTCCGGCACCAGCGAGAACAGGTCGCGGATGAAGGTGAAGGCACCGGCATAGGTGGCGGGATTGGAGCGCGGCGTGCGGCCGATCGGGCTCTGGTCGATGGCGACGACCTTGTCGATGGCCTCCGCGCCTTCGAGCGCCTCGTGGCGCCCGGGCTCCGCGGCGGCACCGTAGAGCCTTCGGGCCAGGGCGCGATACAGGATGTCCTCCACCAGCGTCGACTTGCCCGAGCCGCTCACGCCCGTGACGGCGGTGAGGACGCCGAGGGGGATCTCGACGTCGATGTCGCGCAGGTTGTGCTCGCGGGCGCCCTTGATGCGGAGCAGCCCCCTTGCGGCGCGGCGAACGGCGGGAACGGGGATGGAAAGCTCGCGGCGAAGGTAGCGCCCGGTCAGGCTCCCGTCGATCGAGGCCGGCGGCCCCTGATACATGAGGCGTCCGCCCTGCCGTCCCGCACCTTCGCCGAGGTCGAGGATCCAGTCCGCGGCGCGGATCGTCTCCTCGTCGTGCTCGACGACCACGACCGTGTTGCCGAGGTCGCGGATGCCGGTCAGGGTGGCCAGCAGGCGTTGGTTGTCGCGCTGGTGCAGGCCGACGGAGGGCTCGTCGAGGACGTACAGGATCCCTTGCATGCGGCCGCCGATCTGGCTGGCCAGGCGGATGCGGTGGGCCTCGCCGCCGGAGAGGGTGGTGGTCGGCCGATCGAGGGTCAGATATCCCACGCCCACGGCGTCGAGGAAGCGCAGGCGCGAAAGGATCTCGGGCAGCAGCCTCTCCGCGACCGGCTGCTCGCGCTCCTCGAAGACCAGCGAGGCAAAGGCCCCGACCGCTTCCGTCACCGGAAGGCGGACGAATTCCGCGATCGTGCGCTCGCCCAGGCGCACGGCCAGGCTCTCCGGCCGCAGGCGGGCCCCACGACATTCGGGACACGTCGTCTCCACCAGGTACGGTCGGATGTCCTCGAAGGCGTCCGCGCCGTCCGGCGGCGCGGCCGCCTCGTCGCTTGCGGACGCCTCCAGCCGCAGGAAGGCCTCGGACCGGCGGCGCAGGTCGGAGAGCACGCCCGGAAACGTGCCGTCACCCTGGAGCAGGGCCTGACGGGCGCGACGGGGCAATTGGGCGAAAGGGACTTCGAGCGAGAACCCGAGACGCTGGGCCAGCTCCTCCAGCGCTTCGCGCACGAGGCGGGGACCGTACCGCTGCCAGGGATGGATGGCGCCGTCCACGAGGGACTTGTTCTCGTCGGGGATGACGCGGCCCACGTCCACGTCCCAGCGCGAGCCCAACCCCTCGCACCGCGGGCAGGCGCCGTAGGGGCTGTTGAAGGAGAAGGCGCGGGGGCTCAGCTCCGTGAGGGAGACGTCACACACCGCGCAGGCCAGCCGCCGGCTGTAGAACCGCTCCTCCTCGCCGACGGCCACCATGACCACGTCCCCGGCCAGGTGCAGAGCCTTGTCCAGCGCGAAGATCAGGCGCTTCTCCGCGCCCGGCCTGAGGGCGAGCCGATCGACGAGCACCTCGACCCGATGGTTGCGGCGCGGATCGAGCGCGATGCGTTCCTCGAGGCTGACCACGCGCCCGTCCACGCGCACGCGCAGGTATCCCTCGGCGGCGAGGGCGGCGAGCTCCTTGCGGAACGCTCCTTTACGGCCGCGCACGACCGGGGCCAGCACGGAGACCGTGGTGCCGGGCGGCAGCCGCCAGAGCCGTTCCGCGATCTGCTCCGTCGTCTGCGAGGCCACCGGGCGCTCGCACTTCGGGCAGTGCGGCCGCCCGAGGGCCGCGAAGAGCACGCGCAGGTGGTCGTAGATCTCGGTGACGGTGCCGACGGTCGACCGCGGATGGCTGACCGTCGTCCGCTGCTCGATCGCGATGGCCGGGCTGAGTCCGGTCACGGACTCCACGTCCGGTTTTTCCATCTGGTCGAGGAACTGGCGGGCGTAGGCGGAGAGGCTCTCCACGTAACGCCTTTGGCCCTCGGCGTAGAGCGTATCGAAGGCCAGACTGCTCTTGCCGGACCCCGACGGCCCGGTGATGACCACCAGCCGGTTGCGGGGGATGTCGCAGTCCACCCCCTGCAGGTTGTGGACTCGCGCGCCGCGGATCGAGATCGGCTCGTCCCTAGGAGGCTTCAACCGGGCTCTTGTTAAACGGTCATTCTATCAGGCCCGGCCCATCCCGGCCGGCTTGCGCACGGCCCCGGGGGCTGGTATTCTTCGCGGCTCGG
>DASTLK010000373.1:0-2811 GCA_035715025.1 Vicinamibacteria bacterium | reverse complement strand
CTCCGCCAGCGTGCCCGCCATCTCCACGCCGGTCGGGCCGGCGCCGATGACGACGAAGGTCAGCCACTCGGCGCGCCGAGCCTCGTCCGTCTCGCGCTCGGCCTCCTCGAACGCCAGGAGCACGCGGCGGCGGATGTCGATCGCGTCGTTCAACGTCTTGAGGCCGGGAGCATGACGGCTCCACTCCTCGTGGCCGAAATAGGAGTGGGTGGCGCCCGCGGCCAGGACGAGGAAGTCGTACGGCAGCTCCCCGTCGCGGAGGATCAGGCGCTGGCGGCGAAGGTCGACTCCGGTGGCGTCGGCCAGGAGGACGGTCGCGTTGCGCTGCCGGCGCAGGATGTGGCGCAGGGGCGCCGCGATGTTCGTCGAGGAGAGGCCCGCGGTGGCCACCTGGTACAGGAGCGGCTGGAAGACGTGATGGTTGTGGCGGTCGACGAGCGTGATCTGGACGGGCGCGCGGCGCAGCGTGCGCGCCGCCGTCAGGCCGGCGAAACCCCCGCCGACTATGACGACGCGCGGAGCCGACGACGCCCTGGAATCCATCGATTTCAAGAGAGGAGGCCGAGACGATTCTAGTCCGGCCGCTCGTGTCCGGGGACGCGGGGGCGCATTCGTGACCGACGGTCCTCCTTTCGTCCGATTCGGCCTGGCCCACGCGGCCGTTCTTGCCGCCGCGGCCGCGGCGGCCGTGGGGCTGACCCTGCTCGTCCGGCGCCGGCCGCGCCTCGCGCCCATCGTCCGCCTCGGCCTGATCCTCGCCCTCGTCGGCTTCACGATCGCGTATCTCCGGGCGATCGCGGGCGAGGGCCGGATCTCGGTCTGGGACGTCATGCCGCTTCACCTTTGCGATTTCCTGATCCTCGTCGCCACGTTCGCCCTCGTTACCCTGGAGCCCACCGCCTGCGAGCTGCTCTACTTCTGGGGGGGCACGGGGACACTCCTCGCCACCCTCACGCCCGATCTGCGCGAGGGGTGGCCGGATTGGCGCTTCGTCGTGTATTTCGGCCTGCACGTGACCGTGGTCGTGGCCGCCGCGGTCGTCGTCTTCGGCCTCGGACGCCATCCACGCCCCGGCGCCGCCGGGCGCGCATGGCTCCTCACGAACGCGTACGCGGCCCTGGTCGGAGTCGTGGACGGCCTCTGGGGAATGAACTTCCTGTACCTGCGGGAGAAGCCATGGGCCCCGACGCTGCTCGATTGGCTGGGTCCCTGGCCCGTGTACATCCTCGCCGTGGAGGCGCTGGCGCTGCTCCTCTTCCTCCTGCTCGCCCTCCCTTTCGATCCCGCTTTGCGTGATCGCTTGCGAAGGCGCCTTCGCGTTGATTAGATTCACGGATGCTTCGCTTCTGGCGCAGGAACGCCCCCGCCGACGCCCCCGTGTCCGGCGACGCCGTCATCCTTTCATCCGCCGTGCCCCGTTGGCGCGTCTTCGCCTGCGCCTTGCTCATGATCGTCAACGCCGCCGTCTCCGGCCTGCTGCTGCTGCAGCACTACCGGGTGGGCGCGGCCGTGGCCGCCGTCGGCCAGGTCTGCGGCGAGGGCGCGCAGAGCGGATGCGAGACCGTCGCGCAGAGCCCGTACGCCGAGGTGCGCCGTGTCCCCCTGGCGGCCATCGGCCTGGCCTTCTCGGCATCCCTGGCCGCGCTGCTGCTGCTGGCCGCGGTGGCGGGAGCGGAGGCGCGCACCGCGGCGGCCCTGCTCGCCTTCGTAGCCCTCCTGCTCGCCCTCGCCATCGACGTCGTGCTGCTCGGGGTGCAGCTCTTCGCCATCCGCGCGTTCTGCCGGCTGTGCCTGCTCACCTACGCGATCAACGCGCTCGCGGTCGTGCTGGTGCGGCCCATCCAGCGTCGCTTCGTCGCCGTCCGCGAGGGACTGGGCCTCCCCGCCGGGCGCGCCGCCTTCGGGGGTTGGGCCGTGGCCACGGTCGCCATCCTGGCCGCGGTCCTGGCCGGAAGCCTCGCCCTCCGCTATCGCGAGCGGCTCCACTCCACGTCGATCCTGGGCCTGCCCGCGGCCGGAACGCCGGCGGCCCTTCCCCCGGCGGGCACGCCGGCGGCGGCCGGCAGCGACGCCCAGCGTTATCAGGAGGAAGCGCGCGCGGCCCAGGAGCAGGCCCGCCGCCTGCAGGACATCCTCGACGACGGGGCGAAGCTCGACGAGTACCTGACGCAGAAGGCCCGCCGCGATTTCGAGCAGGGGCCGGTGCGGACCTTCAACCTCAAGGGCGTTCCGTTCAAGGGACCGGCGGAGGCGCCGATCCGTGTCGTCGAGTTCTCCGATTTCCTGTGCCCCTTCTGCCGGCAGATCGCCAGCGCGTTCGCGGGCTACATCCCGCAGTCCGCGAACCGTGTGGTCGTGTACTTCAAGAACTACCCGCTCGACTCCGCCTGCAACTCCACGCTCAAGCAGCCCGTCCATTCCGGCGCGTGCAACGTGGCCCTGGGCGCGATCTGCGCGAACGACCAGGGAAAGTTCTGGCCGTATCACGATCGCGTCTTCTCGGCCCCGCCCACCAATCCCCAGGTGAGCGACGTCGTGTCCATGGCGCGCGAAGCGGGCCTGGATGCCGGCGCGCTCGAGGCCTGCGTCAACAACCCGGCCACGCGCCAGAAGCTGAGCACCGATATCGCGGAAGGAATCCAGGCCCAGGTCCAGGGCACACCGACGCTGTTCATCAACGGCAAGAAGCTGCCGCGCTTGAACGATTTCACCCAGACCGTCGATCGCGAAGCGACCAAGATGGGCCTGCCGCCCCTGTCTCCTCCCGCCGGCGCCGCGCCGTCGCACTGATGGCGGAGCCGGCGTCCCGGG
>DASTLK010000372.1:0-5229 GCA_035715025.1 Vicinamibacteria bacterium | reverse complement strand
GCTCTCCAGCGGATTGCGCTCGCCGAGGAGGCCCAGGATCCGCGATACGTAGGAACCGTCTGTCACTGTGGTCATGTCCCGATTCAATCACGGACGGCGGGTCCGGCGTCAATGAGAAATCGGACTGACCGCGTATACTCGGCGGAATGGCGTCCCGGCCATATCTCTCGATCGTCATCCCGGTGTTCAACGAAGCGGCCAACGTGGCCGAGCTCCACCAGCAACTGACGGCCAGCCTCGAGCCCATGGGCCGTCCCTACGAGATCCTCATCGTCGACGACGGCTCCACGGACGGGACGCTGCCGCGGCTCATCGAGATCGAAGGGCGCGACCGCCGCGTCCGTGTCCTGCGCCTCCGCCGCAACTTCGGTCAGACGGCCGCGTTTTCCGCCGGGTTCGACCACGCGCGCGGCGAGATCGTGGTCACGAGCGACGGTGACCTGCAGAACGATCCGGCCGACATCCCGCGGCTGGTGGCGAGGCTCGCGGAAGGTGGCTTCGACCTGGTCTGCGGAGTGCGGAAGGACCGTCAGGACCCGATCTCGAAGAAGGTACCGTCCTGGTTCGCCAACCGCCTCATCTCCTGGGCCACCGGCGTTCACCTCAGCGACTACGGCTGCTCGCTCAAGGCCATCCGCTCGGAAGTCGTGCGGAACCTACGGCTCTACGGCGAGATGCATCGCTTCATTCCCGCCGTGGCCTCCTGGATGGGCGTGAGCGTGACCGAGATGCCGGTGAACCACCGGCCGCGGACGCGGGGCCACAGCAAGTACGGGCTGGGCCGGACCGTCCGCGTCCTCCTCGACCTCTTCACCGTCAAGTTCCTGGGGGCCTACGGGACGCGTCCCGCCCACTTCTTCGGCGGCCTGGGGCTCGTGTTCGGCGGCGCCGGGTTCGGCGTGCTGGCCTACCTCACCTGGCTCAAGCTGTTCGCGGACGAAGCGATTGGCGGGCGGCCGCTGCTGATCCTCGGCGCGCTGGCCTTCGTGACCGGCCTCATGTTCGTGATGGTCGGCCTCCTCGCCGAGATGCTCGTGCGCATCTACCACGAGAGCCAGGGCAAGCCCACTTACGTCGTGAAGGAGATGCCGCCGGCGGCGCAGCCGGAGCCCGAGCCGGAGCGGGAGCGCGTCACCCCCGGCCGTTGATCCGCGTCCTCTTCCTCACCGAATCGTTCCATCCGGTCCTCGGCGGCGGCGAGCGCCACATTCGTGCGCTGGGCCGCGAGCTCGTGCGCCTGGGCACGCCGGTCACCGTGGTCACCCGGCGCGGCGAGCCCGACTGGCCGGCGGAGGACGCGCTGGAGGGCATGCGCATCGTGCGCGTCGAGCCCCCGGGTCCGGGCCGGGCGGGGAAGTACCGGATGGTCCCGTACGCGATGGCCGCGCTGCATCGCCTGCGTGCCACCTACGACGTCCTCGTGGTGCGGGGCACGCGCGTGCTGGGCCTGCCCGGGGTGCTGGCCGCGCGGGCGGCGGGCAAGCGCGTGATCCTGCAGCCGGAGGTGAACGGCGAGATGTCGGGGGAGGTCTACATCTGGGGTCAGCCCTTCGCGGGCACGCCACTCGATCGCGCCATTCGCGCGGGGACGGGCGCGCGCAACCTGTTCCTGCGCGACGCCGACGCCTTCGTGGCCATGTCCCGGCGCATCCGCGAGGAGCTGCTGGCCGCCGGTGTGCCCGTGGAGAAGGTCGCGCTCATTCCCCATGGAGTCGACACCGCGCGCTTCCATCCCGCGTCCGGCGACGAGCGACGCTCCACCCGCGCGCGACTCGGACTGCCCGCGGACGCCTGCGTCATCGCCTTCACGGGCCGGCTGCTGCGCGGGAAGGGCCTGGAGGACCTGCTGGCCGCGTTCGCGAAGGTGGCCGGCGACGTGCCTTCCGCGCACCTTCTGATCGTGGGCTCGGGGGCGGGCCAGGCCTTGTCCGTCGAGGACGATCTTCGCGCCACCGTGCTGCGCGCGGGGCTGTCTGCGCGCGTGACCTTCACCGGCCGGCTGGACGACGTGTCGGACGCGCTGCGCGCGGCGGACGTCTTCGCGTTTCCCTCCATCTACGAGGCGCTCGGCCTGTCCCTGATCGAGTCCGCGGCCACCGGCCTGCCCGCGGTGGGCGCGCGCACGGGCGGCATCGTGGACGTCATCGAGGACGGCGCCTCCGGCTGGCTCGTCTCACCGGGCGATGCCCTGGAGCTGGCCGCGCGGCTGCGCGCGCTCGTGGGCGATCCCGCCGCCCGCGCCCGCTTCGGAGGCCGTGCGCGCGAGATCGCCGTCGATCGCTTCGACGAGGCGCGAGCCCTCGTCCGCTACCGCGCCCTCCTCGGCGAGGTCGCGCGGCGCGGGGCCGAGCCTCAGCTCGCCGCGCGATAGCCCGAGGGGATGTGCTCCTCGTGGAGGTGGAGCGCCTCCTCGATGACCGGCGCTTCGAGCTGGGACGTGAAGTAGAGGGCCAGCAACACCGTGAACACGACGACGCCGATCACGTGCGCGAAGAGGTACCAGCCGATGCTCTTGATGGGGGAGACCGCCTCCTCGAGGTCCTGCTCGACGCCCACCGTCCACTCGACGCTCGGAACCTGCTCCACGGACGCGAATCCCACGATGCGCGGAGGCTCCTCGACCTCGCCCGAATGCACGCTGGGCACGGTCCAGAACCCGCGGTTCTCGCGGCGCGCGACCCCGATGTACTCGAAGCCGTGGAACCGGTCCTTGAGCACGCGCGAGCTCTCGTCGGCGGCGAGGACGAGGCCATCCGTGGCCCGCATGAGGACGGCGTGCCCGGTCCGGCCGACGCGCACGGAGGCGAGCACGCTGTAGAGGTCGGACGCGTCGTAGAGAGCGCGCACCGCGCCGAGCAGATGGCCGTCCGTGGAATCGCGGATGGGGACGTCGATCTCGAACATCGCGCCCGCGCCGCCCGGCGGCGACACGATGTCCACGACGTAGGGCGCCCCGCCGATCTCCGTGTCTCCGAAAGCGCGGAACCACGCGGTGTCGCCGTTCCACAGGCGTCCGCCGCGCGCGGTGGTGGCGAGGAGGCGCCCTCTCGCATCCACGACCTGGAGGAGCCGGAGGGCGGGCTGCGTCTGGCCCACCTCCCGAAGGCGCGCGGCGAGGGGCGAACCGGCCACGGAGGCGACGAGCGAAGCGTCTCCGGTGGCCCAGGCCTGATCGAGCCGCCGCAGCTCATCGGGTCCCCCTGCCCGCGGCGGGGCGCTCACCGCGGCCCGCAGCTGGGGATCGAGGGTGATGAGGCGGAGGTGGCTGAACTGTCCGAGCACGTAGCGCTCGACCAGCTGCCGGGCCTCTCCGGCGCGCTGCTCGAGGTTCTGGCCCGTCACGTTCTGCAAGTGGCCCCGGGCCAGGTTCATGACCACCAGCGCTCCAAAGGCGAGGAACGGGATGGCCACGAAGAAGAAGACGGTCAGGATCCGGGGGTCGACCTCATAGTGCCGCTTCGACATGACTGCCTCCACGGCCGGGCGGGGGGCGCCCGAAGCGGGGAATCGAGAAGCGCGTCACTGCAGAACCGCGAGGGACGGCCCTGCCGGTCGAATTGCGAGGACGCTACGCCCGGGGAGCGCCCAGGTCAAGGGGTGCGAATGGCCGTTACCCGCCCGTGCGTACCCGCACGTTAGACTGCCCGCTTGCGCATCGCGATCACGGGAGGGACGGGCTACACGGGCGGCCGCCTGGTCGCACGGCTCCGCGCGGGGGGACACGACGTCGTCGCTCTGGCCCGCCCGAGCTCGAAGCGACCGGCCGCGGATCCCGGAGTGGCCTTTGTCGAGGGTGACCTCTCCAACCCCGACGCGCTCGCGCGTCTGGTCGAGGGCGCGGACGCCGTCGTCCACGTCGCCGCCGTCTACCGCACGGCCGGGCATCCCGATTCCTACTATCGCGACGTGAACGTCGGAGGCACCGAGCGGGTGCTGGAGGCGGCGGCGCGAGCGGGAGTCCGGCGGCTGGTCCACACCTCCACCGTCGGCGTCCACGGCGACGTGCGCAATCCTCCCGCGGACGAGTCCGCGCCCTTCGAACCGGGCGACGTCTATCAGGAGACGAAAGCGGAGGCGGAGATGCTGGCCCTGCGCTTTCACCGCGAGCGCGGGCTGCCCGTGGTCGTGCTGCGTCCGGGCGCCATCTACGGCCCCGGCGAGACGCGCCTGCTGAAGCTCTTCCGCGCGATCGCGCGCGGCCGCTACGCGGTGGTGGGATCGGGCCGGCCCCACTACCACCTCGTCTTCATCGAGGACCTGCTCGACGGGTACGAGCTGGCACTCGCGCATCCCGCCGCGCCGGGAGAGGCGTTCATCGTGGCCGGGCCGCGCTCCCTCTCGCAGACCGAGCTCGCCCGCACGGTCGCGCGTCACACCGGAGGGCGGGTCCTGCCCATTCGCATCCCGGTCGCGCCCATCCACCTCGCCGGCGACCTGTGCGAGGCGATCTGCGTGCCCTTCGAGGTCGAGCCGCCCCTGCACCGGCGGCGTGTCGACTTCTGGACCAAGAACCGCTCGTTCTCGATCGAGAAGGCGCGCCGCGTGCTCGGCTACGCGCCCCGTATGGACGTCGACGAGGGCATTGCCCTGACCGCCGCGTGGTATCGGCAGGCGGGCTGGCTGTGATCGAGCGCGAGGCGCGGATCCTCCTCGGGGCCATCGTGGCCGCGATGGTCGCCTCCGTGTGCCTCGTCCGCCTGCCCGGCTTCTGGGGCGACGGGGCGACGTACTACGCGATGGCGCACAGCCTGGCCGAGGACGGCGACCTCCGTTACGAAGCCCGCGACGTGTTCCGCGCCCGCCGCGAGCTGCCGGGCGGCCCCCAGGGCTTGTTCCTCAAGCGCGCGAGCGGGGGGCTGCGATGGGATGGCGTCGGGGGCTTCCCCTGGATCCGGCGTGTGCCCGAGGGGAACAAGCGCATCTACTTCGCGAAGGCCTTCACGTATCCGGTCGCCGCGGCTCCGCTCGTCGCCTTGATGGGGACCCGCGGACTTCTCGTCACCAACGCGCTCGCCCTCGGCCTCACGCTGGTGCTGGCGTACCTCGAGCTGCGGACGCGCGCCTCACCGGGATGGGCCCTGGCCGCGGCGGTGGCGCTCGTGCTGGCCACGATCGCGCCTTTGTATCTCGTGTGGCCGACCCCTGAGCTCTTCACCCTGGCCCTCGTCGCGGGCGGTCTGTTCGCGTGGCGCCGCCAGCGCCCGATGCTGGCGGCGGTCCTCCTCGGGC
>DASTLK010000371.1:0-2570 GCA_035715025.1 Vicinamibacteria bacterium | reverse complement strand
TTCGTCGGAACGGACGCGGTGGCCCTGGCCCTGGGCGACAACGTGTTCTACGGGAACGACCTCGTCGTCTCCCTGCAGCGCGCGGCGGAAAAACCCCGCGGCGCGACCGTGTTCGCGTATCGCGTGCGCGATCCCGAGCGCTACGGCGTGGTCGAGTTCGACGACACCGGCCGTGCCATCAGCATCGAGGAGAAGCCGTCGCGGCCGCGCTCCGCCTTCGCCGTGACCGGGCTCTACTTCTACGACAACCAGGTGCTCGACATCGCGGCCGCCCTGCGCCCGTCCGCGCGGGGCGAGCTCGAGATCAGCGACGTGAACCGGACCTACCTAGGGAAGGGCGAGCTGCAGGTGGAGGTGCTCGGGCGCGGCATGGCCTGGCTCGACACCGGCACCCAGGAGGCCCTCTTGCAGGCGTCGAACTTCATCCAGGCCATCGAGCAGCGGCAGGGCCTCAAGGTCGCCTGCCCGGAAGAGGTCGCGTTCAAGATGGGGTTCATCACCGCCGCCGACGTCCTGCGCCTGGCCCACGCGATGAAGCGGACGGAGTACGGCGAGTACCTCGAGCGCATGATCGAAGACGAGGCGCCGTAGGCCGCGTGCGCTTCGTCCCTACCGCCATCCCCGACGTGATCCTGGTCGAGCCCGACGTGTACAAGGACGAGCGCGGCTTCTTCCTGGAGACCTATCACGAGAGGAAGTACGCGGAGGGAGGAATCGTCGGGCCCTTCGTCCAGGACAACCACTCGCGCTCCGGGCAAGGGACGCTGCGCGGCCTGCACGCGCAGATCCGGCATCCGCAAGGCAAGCTCGTGCGCGCGGTGGAAGGCGAGATGTTCGACGTGGCGGTGGACATCCGGCGCGGCTCCCCCACCTTCGGCCGCTGGGTCGGCCTGCGCCTGTCCGGCGAGAACTTCCGGCAGCTCTACGTGCCGCCGGGTTTCGCGCACGGGTTCTGCGTGGTGAGCGCGCAGGTGCACGTCGAGTACAAGTGCACCGCGTTCTACGACGCGGCCGACGAGGTCTCCATCGCCTGGGACGATCCAGACATCGGGATCGAGTGGCCGATGGCGAAGCCGATGGTCTCGGAGAAAGACAAACGGGCGCCCAGACTCAAGGACATGCTCGGTCGACTCGGTTAGCGGATAAAGGGGTCGTGGCCAGGTCGGTCTGCCAGCTACGAACGATCCGCTCCGGTCGCAACGTCCAACGTCTTGTCCGCGGACCATTCGCTCCACGAGCCCGCGTACAAACGGCCGCGCAAGCCCGCCAGCTCGAGAGCCAGCAGGTCGTGACACGCGGTCACGCCGGAGCCGCAATACACGATGGGCTCGGCGCGATCCGCGCCAAGAGCCTCGTACCTTGAACGCAACTCCGCCGCTGCGCGGAACACGGGAATCGGCTGCGCGGTGAGGTTGTCCCGATAGGGCGCGTTGCGCGCACCGGGGATGTGCCCGGCACGTGCATCGATGGGTTCCGACTCGCCCCGGTAGCGCTCTCCTGCCCGCGCGTCCAGGACGAGCGAGAGCGGACCTTCGCGCACCATGGCCGCCTTGTCGAGGACCCATCCGGGGCGCGGCCGCGGCGCGAAGGACGCGGCGGGCGGCGTGACCGACGCCGTTTCGACGGCGCGTCCTTCCGCCGTCCATTTCGCGAGGCCGCCGTCGAGCACGGCCACCGCCTCGTGCCCGTACGCGCGCAGGAGATACCACAGCCGCGCCGCCATCGCGCCCGCCTGGTCGTCGTAGGCGACGACACGCACCCCTGGCCCGATGCCCGCCGCGCTCATGACACGCGCGACCTGCTCGCTCCCCGGCCAGGGATGGCGGCCGGAGGGGCGTCCGCGCCCGCCCCCGGGCGCGGAGAGGTCCTCGTCCATGTCGAGGAACACCGCGCCGGGGATGTGGCCGGCGGCATAGGCGTCGCGACCCGGGCGGGCCGGATCCAGGTACCAGCGCACGTCCGCGACGCGCAGATCGAGCGCGCCCAACTGAGCGGCCAGCCACTCGGTGGTGACGAGCGCGTTCAAGGCGAAGGGCGCGGCGGCCGTCCCCCGCCGAAGGGGGACGCGACCTTCGCATAGTCTGCGGGCGCGGCGAAGGTGGATTCGGGGATGGGCCCCTTGCGGACCTCGGTCGCCTCCGTCGAGACCTGTCGCCGCGTCACCCGCATCCGATAGTCGAGCGCGGTGGCGAGCGGGAACCCCTTGATCTTCTTCATCTCGTCGTACAGGCGGTCGAAGCGCCGTCCCATCGGGCCCATCGTGGCATAGACGACCTTGCGCGCGTCGAAGTAATGCAGGGGCGGATCCAGGGAGGTCGTCGTCCAGACCTCCATCCGCATCGACTCGCCCATGGTCAGCGTGTGCTGTTCGGTGTCGTAGCCGGCGACCTTCCGTCCGCTCGTCCCCTTCTCGACGGCCACGCTGGCGGTGGCGCCGATGGCGCGGTCGAAGAGCGGCCGCCCGGCCATGGCCGCGTCCATCTGGTCGAGGAAGGCGCGCAGCTCGACGAGGGTGGTCTCGGAGTACTGCTTGCGCCGGTTGTCCAGGAGCGTGATCTTCCCCGAACCGA
>DASTLK010000370.1:0-5769 GCA_035715025.1 Vicinamibacteria bacterium | reverse complement strand
AGGCCGCCCTGGGCCGTTCGCCGGAGAGGAAGGGCACCGTCATGCCGCCTGGCTCATCCGGACCCGACCTCGATCGCGCGCGCCTCCTGCGGATGCTCGGCGACACGCCGGCCGCGCCGCCTCCGCTGGCCCCCGAGCGCCTGGAGCAGGTCGATCTCGGCGACGTGGTGCGCGAGAAGGTCACCTACGCCGTCGAGCCCGGCGAGCGCGTGCCCGCCTACGTGTTCGTTCCGAAAGGAAAGGGCCCGTTCCCCGCCGTGCTCTGCCACCACCAGCATGGCGGCGAGTTCCAGGTGGGCAAGGACGGTCCGGCGGGGCTCGGGTCGACATCGGATCAGCACTACGCGATCGAGCTGGCCCGCCGCGGCTACGTCACCATCGTGGCCGACGCGCTCTGCTTCGGCGAGCGGCAGGACGCGAGGGGCAAGCTCAAGAACGGGGAGTACGAGCGCTTCGAGGCCCTGCATCGCATCACGGAAGGCAAGACCCTGCAGGGCAAGTACGTCTGGGACGCGCGGCGTGCTCTCGATTACCTGGAGACGCGTGCGGAGGTCGACCCGTCGCGGATCGGCATGATCGGCCATTCCCTGGGCGGCCAGGAGACGCTGTTCACGACCGCCATCGATACGCGCATCAAGGCCGCCGTCTCCAGCTGCGGCTTCGGCAGCCTGCGCACGCTCGAGCGGGACCGCATCCTCCACAACTTCGCGCTCTTCGTGCCCGAGCTGGCTTCCCACGGGGACTACGGCGCCGTCCTCGCCCTCGTCGCCCCGCGCCCTTTCCTGGTGGCCGCGCGCAGCGAGGACCCGATCTTCCCGATGGAAGGCATCCAGGAGACGGTGGCGGCGGCCCGCGCGGCCTATGCGGCGGCGGGCGTCACCGACCGCCTGGGCACCTTCTACGAGCCCGGCCCCCACCAGTTCTCGTCCGCCATGCGCGAGGCCGCGTACGCGTGGCTCGACCGGTGGCTCAAGGCGCCGGCGAGATAGCGCGGGGAGACGTCGCGTGCGCGGCCAGCGCCTCCGGCGGCCCGGCGAAGCGGTCCTTCACGCCCGCGAACCAGATGATCGCCATCAGGAGCAGGACGCCGCCGACGATCCAGATGCTCTTCTCGTTCGGTGGGTGCATGCCGATCGCGATGAGGGCGAGGCATCCGACCACGCTGATGGCGGCCAGGGGCCGGTACCAGGCGCCGAGATCCCAGGGGCCCATCGTGGTCCACCGGTGGCCGTACGCCACGAGGCCGAGCGCCGTCGGCAGCACATAGGAGATGTAGAGCAGGATGGCCGCCACCGCCGCCATCGTCTCGTAGATCGGCGTGTACACGGTGGCCAGGGCCGCGGCGCCGGCGACCGTCCAGATCGCCATCGTCGGCGCGCGGTAACGATCGGAGACCCTGCCGAGCGCGTTCGAAGCGGGCAGGCCGCCGTCGCGCGCGAAGGCGTAAGCGATACGCGAGGCGGACGTGATCGCGGCCAGGCCGCAGAGGTACTGGGCCACGGCGATTCCGGCCAGGATGAAGTAGGCCAGGGGCGGGGGCAGGACCGCGCCCACCGCGAAGGTGAAGGCGCCCGGCCCCAGGGCGGCGGCGCGGTCGAGGTCGGGAATGGCCGCCACCACCGCGCACAGCATGACCCAACCCGCCACTCCGGAGACGGCGACGGCCTGGATGATGCCGCGCGGCACGCGCATCGCCGCTCCCACCGTCTCCTCCGCGGTGTTGGCGGAGGCGTCGAAGCCGGTGATGGTGTACGCGGCGAGCAGGAAGCTCAGCACGAAGAGAAGCGCGATGCTGCCCGTGGCCGGCCAGACGTCGCCGCCGCGCGCGCCGCTGTAGTTCGTGAAGCTCACCAGGCGCTCGGGGTGGAGCGAGGGAGCGAAGACGAGCATGGAGGCCGTGAGCAGGAGGGCGATGCCCACGATCCAGTAGCCGCTGAAGTCGGTGAGCCGGGTCGTCAGGCGGATCCCGAGGTGATTGACGAGGGCCTGCGAGGCCGTGATCGCGAAGACGCCAATGATGGCGACGGTGGCGGAGGCGGGTCCGGGCCCGAGGGAATCCAGGGTGAAGCGCAGCGCGCCGAGGTTGATGGCGGCGATGGCCGCGACCATGCCCAGGAGGTTGAGCCAGGCCGTCGCCCAACCCCAACCCTTGCCGCCGAGGATCGAGGCCCAGTGATAGAGGCCGCCCGCGGTGGGAAAGCTGGAGGCGACCTGCCCCATGGTGGCGGCCACGGCCAGCGAGAAGAGGCAGACGAGGGGCCAGCCCAGTCCGAAGGCGGCGCCGCCGACGCTGGAGAGTCCCTGATGGAAGGAGGTCACGCCCCCGGCCAGGATGCAGATGATCGAGAGCGAGATCGCGAAGTTCGAGAACGCGCCCATCCCCCGCCGCAGCTCCTGCTTGTAGCCGAGGCTGCGCAGCGTGCGCTCGTCCGCGGCGATGACGTCCTCGTCCTCGGCCTGGCTCATCGCGCCGTGAGTATACTTTCGGCCTCGTGCTCCTCCTGACCGGCGCATCCGGCTACATCGGAATGCGTGTCGGAGAGCGCCTGGCCAGCCGCAGCCGCCGCTTGCGCTGCCTGGTCCTCCCGGACGATCCCGTCGATCCCGCGAATCGCTTCCCCACCCAGGTCGTGCGCGGGGACTTGACCGTCCCCGACAGCTTCGCCGCCTGCGGCGAGGGCGTGAACGCGATCGTGCACGCGGCGGCGGCCATGCCGCCCGCCTCCGCGGCCCGCATCCGCGCGGTGAACGTCGAGGGCACCGCGAACCTGGTCGCGTTCGCCAAGCGCTGGAGGATCCGGCGCTTCGTCTACTTCTCGGCGTCCCCGCCCACGGCCGCGGCGGACGATGCCTACGCGGCGTCGAAGGTGGAGGCGGAGCGCCTGGTCGCGGAGTCGGGGCTCGACTACACGATCCTGAGGCTGGCCCTGGTCTACGGCCCGGGCGGAGCGCGGCCGTTCCGCAGCCTCGTCTCGCGCCTGCACCGCATCCCGCTCGTGTATCCGATGGCGGGCGCGGGCCGCACGCGCCTGCGGCCCGTCTACATCGGCGACGTCGTGGGCGCGGTCGAGCTCGTCCTCTCCACCGCCGCGGCCACGCGCAAGACGTACGACGTCTCGGGCGCCACCACCGTGGCCATGCGCGACCTCGTGGACCGCATCGCGGCGGCGGAGGGCCTGCACCGCCTGCGCGTGCACCTGCCCATGGCGCTCTGCCGCGTCACCTCCCGCGCCCTCTCCCGCCTCCTACCCGCCAGCGTCTACACCCCCGACGCGCTGCTCGGCCTCGCCGAGGACGCGGACCTCGACCACACGCGCTTCCAGGAGGAATGCGGCTACGCGCCGATCACCCTGGAGCAGGGCTTCGCCCGCGTGTTCGGTGGGGGCGAAGCCGTCCGCTGAGCCGTTCGAGTGGCATAATGGGGCCCCATTTTCGAAGGGAGCCCCGCAATGCCCAGGGTCGTACGCTGCGGCCTGATCCAGGCCCGGAACGTCAAGGGCCCGGAAGCCGGCCTCGAAGCCATCAAGAAGGCGATGGTGGAGAAGCACGTCAAGCTCATCGCGAAGGCGGCCAAGGAGAAGGTCCGCATCCTCTGCCTGCAGGAGCTCTTCTACGGCCCCTACTTCTGCGCCGAGCAGGAGACGAAGTGGTACCACCTCACGGAGCGCATCCCGGAGGGCCCCACCACGCAGCTCATGATGAAGCTGGCCAAGAAGCACCGCATGGTGATCGTGGTTCCGGTGTACGAAGAGGACCAGCCCGGCGTCTACTACAACACCGCGTCCGTCATCGACGCCGACGGCAAGTACCTGGGCAAGTACCGCAAGACCCACATCCCGCATTGCAAGCCGGGCTTCTGGGAGAAGTTCTACTTCCGGCCGGGCAACCTCGGCTATCCCGTCTTCGAAACGGCGTATGCGAAGGTGGGCGTCTACATCTGCTACGACCGGCACTTCCCGGAGGGCGCGCGCGCCCTCGGCCTGGCGGGCGCGGAGATCGTCTTCAATCCCTCGGCCACGGTCGCGGGCCTGAGCGAGTACCTCTGGAAGCTGGAGCAGCCGGCGCACGCGGTCGCCAACGGCTACTTCGTGGGCGCGATCAACCGGGTCGGTACCGAAGCGCCCTGGCGCATCGGCGAGTTCTACGGCCAGAGCTATTTCTGCGATCCGCGCGGGAAGTTCCTGGCCGAGGGCCCGCGCGACAAGGACGCGGTCGTGTTCGCGGACCTGAACCTCGACCTCATCGAGGAGGTGCGCTCGGTGTGGCAGTTCTATCGTGACCGCCGCCCCGACGCCTACGCGCCGCTGGTGCAGCCGTGAGCGCGGAGCCCACGAAGCCGGGCGAGGCGCATCCCCTGCGGCGCAAGGGCGAGGGCAAGACCTATCGGAACTTCGTCGGCGGCCAATGGGTCGGCTCCGAGTCGTCGAAGACCGTGCCCAACATCAATCCGGCGGACACGCGCGAGGTCCTGGGCCACGTTCCCCTCTCCACCGTGGAAGAGACGAGGGCGGCGGTGGCGGCGGCCCGGGACGCCTTCCCGGCCTGGCGCGACACGCCCGCGCCCGTGCGCGGCCGCATCCTCTTCCAGGTCCAGGCCCTCATGGATCAGGAGAAGGAAGCGCTCGCGCGCCTCCTCACGCGCGAAGAGGGCAAGACGGTCAAGGAGTCGATGGGCGAGATCCAGCGCACCATCAACATCCTCGAGTACACCGCGGGCGAGGGCCGGCGGATCGGCGGCAGCACGGTGCCTTCGGAGCTGCCCCACAACTTCTGCTACACGCTGCGCCAGCCCCTGGGCGTCGTCGCTTGCGTCACGCCCTGGAACTTTCCCGTCGCCATCCCGGTCTGGAAGATCGCGCCCGCGCTCATCGCCGGCAACACCGTGGTCTTCAAGCCGGCCACCCTCACCCCGGAGACGGCGAGCGCGGTCGTGGCCATCTTCGAGCGCGCGGGCGTCCCCAAGGGCGTGCTCAACATGGTGCTGGGCTCGGGGGGCACCGTCGGCAACGCCCTCGTCGATCACGACGACGTGCGCGCGATCAGCTTCACGGGCTCGAACGAGGTCGGCGCGGAGATCTACGCCCGCGGGGCCAAGCGCATGATCCGGGTGCAGGCGGAGATGGGCGGCAAGAACCCGGTCATCGTGCTGGCCGATGCCGACCTCGATATGGCCGTGGAATCGACGGCGCAGGGCGCGTTCGGCTCGACCGGGCAGCGCTGCACGGCCACTTCGCGCGTGATCATCGAGGAAAAGGTGGCGGACAGGTTCGTGGAGGCCCTGGCCGCCCGCGCCGCGAAGGTGCGCGTGGGCAACGGGCTCGAGAGCGGCGTGGACATGGGCCCGGCCGTCGATTCGTCCCAGCTCGACACCGACCTCGAGTACATCGCGGTCGGACGCAACGAGGGGACGCTGGTGTGCGGCGGGCGCCCCCTCAAGGACGCGGACCGCGCCCACGGCCACTTCGTGGAGCCGACGGTGTTCGACCACGTCAAGGCCGCGACGCGCATCGCCCAGGAGGAGATCTTCGGGCCCGTGGTCTCCGTCATCCGCGTGAAGGGCTTCGAGGAAGCGATGCAGGTCGCCAACGGCGTCCAGTTCGGCTTGTCCTCGTCGATCTTCACGGGTGATCCGGCCAAGCTGTTCCGCTTCGTCGACCACATCGAGACCGGGATCGTGCACGTCAACAGCGGCACCCCCGGGGGCGAGGCCCAGATGCCGTTCGGCGGCATGAAGGGCACCGGCGTGGGACCCCGCGAGCAGGGCGAGAC
>DASTLK010000369.1:0-7768 GCA_035715025.1 Vicinamibacteria bacterium | reverse complement strand
CGTCATCGGCGACGTCGATCCCATCCGGGCCGCACGCGGCGGGCACGACCTGGCCAGCGAGCTGACCATGCACTACGGCCTGCTCCCGCGCGCGCACCGTGGCATCTTCGCGCTCAACGAGCTGCCCGAC
Organism: Vicinamibacteria bacterium; assembly: GCA_035715025.1. Classification (GTDB taxonomy): domain Bacteria; phylum Acidobacteriota; class Vicinamibacteria; order Fen-336; family Fen-336; genus AA29. Next base: position 7,638 of record DASTLK010000369.1, on the reverse strand, counting down.
CTCGCCGGGCGCATCCAGGTCGGCCTCTTCAACATCCTTCAGGAGGGTGACGTCCAGATCAAGGGCTACCCGGTGCGCCTGCCCATCGACGTGGCCATGGTGTTCACGGCCAACCCGGAGGACTACACCGCACGCGGCAAGATCATCACGCCCCTGAAGGACCGCATCGGGAGCGAGATCCGCACGCACTATCCGGTCACGGTCGAGCAGGGCGTGGCCATCACCCAGCAGGAGGCCTGGACCGAGCGCGGCCGGGAGCTGCGGGTGCCGCGCTACATCCGCGAGGTCGCGGAGGGCATCGCCTTCGCCGCCCGCCGCGACAAGAAGATCGACAAGCGCAGCGGCGTCAGCCAGCGCCTGCCCATCAGCGCCCTCGAGAACGCGATCTCCAACGCGGAGCGACGCGCCGTCCTGCGCAAGGAGACCATGGTCGTGCCCCGGGTGTCCGACATCTACGCCGCCCTGCCTTCCTTGACCGGCAAGTTCGAGCTGGAGTACGAGGGCGAGCTGATGGGCGCGGACAACGTGGCTCGCGAGCTGATCCGCGCGTCGGGGGGGGAGGCCTTCTCCGTCTACCTCGGCTCCGCCGACCTGCGTCCCGTGGTCGCCTACTTCGAGGCGGGGGGCAGCCTCAAGCTGCGCGACGACGCGCCGTCGGGCGACATGGTCGCGCAACTGCGAAAGGTGCCGGGGTTGTTCGAGGCCCTGAGCCATCTGGGCATCGGCGGCGGGGAGCCCGCCCCCGTGACCGCCTCCGCCGCCGAGTTCGTGCTGGAGGGCCTGTACGGCCAGAAGAAGATCGGCCGCAGCGACGACCGCGGATTCGTCGCGCCCGAGCGCCACAGCGACGCCGACATCGACCTCGAGAAGCTCGAGCGACTGCGCCGCATGAAGAAGCAGGTGAATTGAGACGTGGCCCTGATTCGCTACCACCGCTACGTCGGTGAGCTGTGGGACGACCTCGACCTGGGCGAGCTGGTCGGGGAGCTGTCCGACTTCCTGCTCCAGAGCGGGTTCGGCACCGAGGAAGGCGAGTACGACGAGGACCAGCTCCAGGCGCTCCACGACGCCATCCTGGAAGCGCTCATGCGGCGCGGCCTGCTCTCGGACGAAGACCTCCAGAAGCTGCTCGACGACGGCGACGCCCTGGAGCAGTTCCTCGACAAGGTCGTGGAGCGCTTGATGCGCGAGGGCTATCTCTCGATGTCCGAGGGCCAGCCCTTCCAGGATCCCACCCAGGGCCGTGGCGGCTTCGGCCCCGCCGGTCCCCCCATCAAGTTCGAGCTGACGGAGAAGGGCGTCGACTTCCTGGGCTACAAGACCCTGCGCGACCTGCTGGGCTCGCTGGGCAAGTCGTCCTTCGGGCGCCACGACACGCGCGACCTCGCCACGGGCATCGAGTCCTCCGGGCCCTCGAAGGAGTACGAGTTCGGCGACACCCTGAACCTGGACATCTCGGGAACCCTGCTCTCCGCGCTGGCCCGCGAGGGGCTGAAGGTCCCGCTCGACGTCGACTACAAGGACCTGCTCGTCCACCAGACGGAGTACCAGTCCTCCTGCGCGACCGTGGTCATGCTCGACTGCTCGCACAGCATGATCCTGTACGGCGAGGACCGCTTCACGCCGGCCAAGAAGGTGGCCCTGGCCCTGAGCCACCTCATCCGATCGCAGTACCCGGGCGACAGCCTCAACCTCGTCGTGTTCCACGACTCCGCGGAGGAGGTCCCGCTCAGCCAGCTCGCCCGCGTGCGGGTGGGGCCGTACTACACGAACACGCGCGAGGGCCTGAAGATGGCGCAGCGCATCCTGGCCCGGCAGCGCAAGGACATGAAGCAGATCGTGATGATCACGGACGGGAAGCCCTCCGCGCTCACGGAGACGGACGGGCGCATCTACCGCAACCCCTTCGGCCTCGATCCGCGCGTGGTCGCCCTCACCCTCAAGGAGGTCGCGAACTGCCGCCGCCAGGGGATACTCGTGAACACGTTCATGCTCGCGCGCGACTACGACCTCGTCGCCTTCGTGAAGAAGGTCTGCGAGATGTCGCGGGGCAAGGCCTACTTCACGACTCCGTACACCCTGGGCCAGTTCGTGCTGATGGACTACCTGAACAAGAAAGTCCGGACGGTGCACTAGAATCAGCGAAATGATCGTCCAAGAGCGCGTGTACCAGCATCCGCACCAGCCCAGCCAGGTCCGGCTCGTCGTCTACGAGACGGCCGCGGGCGCCCGCCGCGTCGAAGGCATGCCGGACGACGCCGGCTTCCTCGTGACCGAGGAATGGCGGGGCGCGGGGAAGGTCGTCAAGACGCTCGGGTTCTATCCGGATCGCACGGCCGCGCTGGACGTTTTGTCCGCCCGCGCCCAGGAGCTCGAGGGGCAGCTCTACCGGCCCGTCGCCCCTGCCGCCTGAAGTCGCGGCGCGGCGCACCGTCCTCTTCTTCGCGCTTGCGCTGGCCCTGACCGCGGCCCTGGTCACCTGGCAGCAGGAGCGCCAGCGCGACCCGCACGTCGCCTACGGCCGGTTCCAGCTCCCCGGCTTCGATGCCAACGTGTACGTGGTGATGGCGGAGCGGCCGGCCGTGTTCACGGTCGCGCCCTGGGGCCATCGGATCCTTGTTCCCGCCGTCGTGCACGCGATGGGATTGCGGACCGTCGTACGCGGGTTCCGCCTCCTGTCCTTCGCCTCCATCGTCGCCGCGGGCGGCCTTCTGTTCCTGTTCCTGCGCCGCCGAGGGGCCACGGAAGGGGCCGCGCTGGTCGGAGTGGTGCTCTTCGGCCTCATGCCGCCGATGGCGCGCGTGGTGGAGACGCCCTTCTTCCTGGAGCCGGTCGGCATCCTCCTCGTCCTCTTCCTGCTCCTGGAGATCGAGTGGGGCGCGGGCTGGGCGACGCTCGCGCTCCTGGCCGCGCTGCTCACGCTGGCGAAGGACGGCGTGATCGCGCTGACCCTCGTCCCCGCCCTCCTCGTCGCGCGATGGTCCGCGGGCCGCCGGGACGCCCTCCTCTCGGCCCTCGCCCTCGCCCTCCCGGGGGCGCTGCTCACGCCGGCCTTGCGCTGGTGGTGGACGCCGCACATTCCCGTCGTCGCCGCGCGCTGGGACTTCAATCTCGTGCGCGCCGCGCTCGCCACCCTTCGGGAGGTCTGGCCGACCACGGCCCTCTCCGCGCTGGTGGGCGGCCTGGTGCCGCTCGCGCTGCTGGGCGCGCTGCGACCGCCGGGCCGTGCCCACCTGAGGCGCTACGGGGTCTCGCTGGCGCTGCTGGGGGCGATGGCCTTCCTGGCCTGGCTCAAGGTGCCGAGCCGGGAGCCGGTGCCGCTCTTCGGCGACAACTTCGAGCGGCTCCTCATCTATTCGGTGCCGCTGCTCCTGCCGCTCGCGCTGGCCGCGCTCGACCGCCTCTGGCCGAGCCTGGTGCCGCCGCCGGCACCCCGCCCTCACGGGCCGCAGATCCTCCCCGCCGCGGCGGCCCTGGCCGTGATCGTCCTGCCCTTCGTTCTCGTCGATCGCTACCGCCGCGTCGACCTGCAGGCGAGCCGCGACGGCCCTCTCGTCCTCGCCGTCTGCCGCGAGACGTGGCGCATGGCCACGCGCCTCGCGGGCGGCGAGGAGGTGGTGTTCGATCCGCAGTCTCCGCGCTTCACGTGGAGCGATTCCGAACCCGGATCGGTCTCGCGCCTGCGGTGGTTCCTGCGCGAGGGATGGGGGGACCGCGCGCACTACGGCACGGGCGAGGTGGTGATGCATGCGCCCGCGGCCACCGTGCTGCTGCCGGTGCTCGTGCCCGCGGACCTCGAGGTGAGCCTGCGCATGATGTCGCCCTCGCCCGTGACCCTGGTCCTCAGCGTGAACGGCCACGCCCTCGGATCGTGGCGCGCCTCCCCCGAGGAGGCGGAGCAGGCGTTCCGCATCCCGGCGCGCTACCTCGTCCGCGGCGACAACGTCGTGACGGTGTCTTCTCCCGACGGCGGCCTCGGCGCGCGTCTGCGCGAGATCCGCTACCGTCGGGCGCCGGCCGCGTGAGCGCGCCACCCCGGGTATGGACCATCGGCCATTCGACGCGCGCGCTCGCGGAGCTGCTCGCGCTGCTCGCGGAGTTCGAGGTCACGGCCCTCGTCGACGTGCGCCGATTCCCGGCCTCGCGCCGCCATCCCCATTTCAGCGGACCCGCGCTGGCTCGTGCCCTCTCCGAAGTCGCCATCGCCTACGCGCACGAGCCGGACCTCGGTGGGCGGCGCGATCCCGTGCCCGACTCTCCCAACGGGGCCTGGCGGGTGGCCGCTTTCCGCGGGTATGCCGATCACATGGCGACGCCCGCCTTTCGCGCGGGCCTTCTCCGGGTGCTCGCGCAAGCGGAGAAGGGCCGGCCGGTCATCATGTGCGCGGAGGCCGTGCCCTGGCGATGCCATCGCCAGCTCATCGCGGACGCGCTGGTGGCGCGCGGAGTGACCGTGCGGCACATCCTCGGCCCGGGCCAGGAGCGCGCCCACGAGCTCAACCCCGGCGCGCGCCCCGGCCCCGACGGGGTGCTCGTCTATCCGGCCACCGCGCAGGGCCGGCTCATTTGAGGGCCCGTTCCCGTCCGTTTCGCTACTCCTGGCCTGGAACCTGTGATACCAATATGTCGTAGTCCAACATAAGGGGTGCGGATGGGCGGCGAGAACGAGGCCAAGAAGGGCAGCGCGGAGCTGTTGATCCTGGCCCTGCTGGACGAGCGCGTCGTCCACGGCTACGAGATCGGCCGCCTCATCGAGGAGAGGTCGCAGGGCGCGCTGCGCTTCAACGCCGCCTCCCTCTACCCGACCCTCTACCGATTGGAGGGCGAAGGCCTGATCCGCGGCCGCTGGGTGGAGAAGGCGGGCCAGCGGCGCCGCCGTTACTACCGAATCACCGCGAAGGGACGGCAGACCCTCGCCACGCGCCGGCGGGACTGGCTCGAGTTCGTGCGCGCGCTGGAGCGCGTGGCGCGTCTGTCCCATGCCTGATTGGCGGGCGGAGGTGCGCCGTCGGGCCCGCCTGGACGTCCCTCCGCAGCGCGAGGCGGAAGCGGTCGAGGAGCTGGCGCAGCACCTGGCCGACCGGTACCGCGAGGCGCGAGAGCGCGGCCAGAGCGAAGAGGACGCGATGGCGGCCGCGTGGGCCGAGCTGGAACCCGTCGACGGAGCCGCAGGCCGCGGTCCGACGCGGGCGCAGGGAAGGAGGTCGGTGATGCTCGAAGAGCTCTGGCGCGACGCGCGCCACGGTCTGCGCCTCATGGGAAGGGCGCCGGGATTCTCCGCCGTGGCCGTGGTCACGCTCGCCCTCGCCATCGGCGCGAACACGGTGGTCTTCAGCCTGGTGAGCGCCGTCCTTCTCCGGCCGCTTCCGCTGCCGGAGGCCTCGCAGCTGATCACGGTGACCGAATCGGCTCCGACCCTCGGTTTCCCCGTCCTGCCCTTCTCCGCGCCGGACTACCTGGACTTCGAGCGGATGCAGCGCTCGTTCGAGGCGATCGGCGCCTACACCGTCGGCGAGCACGACGTGTCCGGGGGGGCGGAGGCCGAGCGCGTGAAGTCGGCCGCGGTCACGGCCAGCCTGTTCCACGTCCTCGGCGTGGCCCCCACGCTCGGCCGGACGTTCACCGCGGACGAGGACCGTCCGGGCGCGAAGGTGGTCGTGCTCAGCCACGGCCTCTGGCAACGCCGGTTCGGGGGCGCCTCGACGGTGGTGGGGTCGACGTTGTTCCTGGACCGCGAGCGCTACACGGTCGTCGGCGTGATGCCCGCCGGATTCCAGTTCCCCCTGCGGGGACCGCGCATCAACGGCGAGAGCGCCGAGCTGTGGGAGCCCGCGGCCTGGACGGCGGAGCAGAGGCAGGAGCGAGGGTCCCAGTGCAACTTCACCGCGCTCGGCCGGCTGCGGCCGGGGGTGACGGCGGAAGGCGCGGCCGCGGAAGCGTCCGCGGTGATCCTTCGCATCGAGCAGGCCTGGCCGCCGGTGGCGCAGCAGTTCCTGCGCGGCGGGCACATCGGGGCCACCGCGATCCCACTTCGCGAGGACATCGTCGGGCGCGCCCGCGCTCCGCTCCTCGTGCTGTTGGCCGCCGTGGCCATCGTCCTTCTCGTGGCCTGCGCGAACGTGGCCAACCTGCTCCTGGCGCGGGGGGCGGCCCGGCAGCGCGAGCTGGCGCTGCGCGCGGCCCTCGGAGCCGATCGTTGGCGGCTCGTGCGTCAGAGCGCGGCGGAGAGCCTGGCCCTGGCCCTGGTCGGCGGCGGCGTCGGGCTGGCCTTGTCGGAGGCGCTCCGCCGCGTGGCCCTGGCCCTGGCGCCGGTCGAGCTCCCGCTGGTCGAGCGTGCCGGGCTCGACGGCCGCGTCCTCGCCGTCACCCTGATCGTCTCCCTCGGCAGTGCGCTCCTGTTCGGCATCGCGCCCGGCCTCGCCGCCGTCCAGGGAGACCTCACCGGCACTCTCCGCCACGACGCCCGCGCGGGCACCTCGAAGGGGCTCAAGCGGGCGCTGCGCGGCTTCGCGGTGGCTCAGTTCGCAGGCGCGCTCGTCCTCCTCACCGCGGCCGGATTGCTCCTCCGAAGCTTCCAGACGCTCATCGCCACCGACCCCGGCTTCCAGCCGCGCCAGGCCGCGGCCCTCTCCGCGTTCCTGCCCGCGTCCGCCTACGCCACGCGCGCGGACATCCTCGGCTTCGAGGAGCGCGTCCTCGAGCGGCTGGGCCAACTGCCCGGGATCGAGACCGTCGGCGCTTCCACCGACCTGCCCTTCGCCCCGAGCGAGCGGCGTGCCCTCCTGGTGGAGGCCGGCGGCGAGGACCGGGCCGTTCCCCCGGTGACGACGCAGAGCTGGGTGCTCGGCGATTACTTCGGGGCGGCGGGCATTCCCCTCCGCTCCGGACGGCGGTTCGAGCCGCGCGATGCGGAGGGCGCGCCGCTGGTCGTGATCGTCAGCGAGAACCTCGCGCGCGGGTTCTGGCCGGGCCAGGACGTCATCGGCAAGCGCCTGCGCTTTGGTGCCGGGAAGGCTCCCTGGCTCACCATCGTGGGGGTCGTCGGCGACGTCAAGGACGGCCGGCTCGAGGAAAGGGCGAACCCCCACACCTACACGCCGCTGTGGCAGGAGACGCCGAGCGACGTCGAGGCGTACCTCCGGTCGATCAACGTGGTGGCGCGCGCGCACGGCGAGCCGCGTCTCCTCCTGGCCGGCATCCGCCACGAGATAGCGACCCTCGATCCCGCCCTGGCCGTGGCCGACCTGCGCCTGCTCGATCGGGACCTGAGCCGGGCGGTGGCAGCGCAGCGCTTCCAGGCCACCCTGGTCGGCGGGTTCGCCGTCCTCGGCCTCCTCCTGGCCGCGGTGGGCGTGTACGGCATCCTCGCCCATTTCGTGGGCCAGCAGACGCGCGAGATCGGCGTGCGCATGGCGATGGGCGCGCGCGCGACGGACGTGCTCCGGGTCGTGGTGACGGATGGACTGCGGTTGGCCGCGATCGGCGCGGGGCTCGGGCTCTTCCTGTCCCTGGCCGTGGCGCGGCTCCTGCGCGGCCTGCTCTTCGGCGTCGGCGCCTACGATCCGGCCGCGTTCGTGGCCGCACTCGTCGTCCTCGCGCTGGTCACCCTGGCCGCGTGCGCGGTTCCGGCGTGGCGGG
>DASTLK010000368.1:0-3034 GCA_035715025.1 Vicinamibacteria bacterium | reverse complement strand
GGGAGAGGCCCAACAGCACCGCCATCACGAGGACGGTGGTGCCGACCGCCTCGTAGTAGAGGCCCATGCCCAGCGCCATGCCCGTCGCGGACACCACCCAGATCGTGGCCGCGCTGGTCAGGCCGGTCACGGAGCCGCGCGTGTGCAGTATGGTGCCCGCCCCGATGAACCCGACTCCGGTCAGCACCTGGGCGGCGATGCGGCCGGGGTCGCCGTGCCCCAGGCTCACCGAGAGGTGGGTGAACGTGGCCGCTCCGATGCAGATGAGGATGTTGGTGCGCAGGCCGGCGGGCTTGCCCTTGAGCTCGCGCTCCAGACCGATCATGCCTCCGAGAATCGTGGCCAGCACGAGCTGCAGGAGCAGGTCCGCGCGCAGGGTGCGCAGGAGGTCGCCCGTCATGCGCGCCCGGCGCGGCCCCGGAGGCGGTCGAGCGCGCCCTGGAGGGAAAGACCGAGCAGGCACACGGACAGGGGATCGGTCTCGAAGCGGAACCGGTTGTTCTCGCCGAGCTCGAGAGAGTTTCCCACCACGGCCACGTAGGCGATATTGAAGCACAGGAAGCCGGCCAGCAGCCGCTGGGAGCGGTCCAGCCGGCGGCCGGGGCCGCGCCCGAGCGCGGCCGCAAGCCCGAAACCGAACACCACCGGTAGCCCGAGGATCAGCCCCCAGTAGCGCGCGGGCGCGCGCGGGTCGTCGTCGCTGCCCGGCCCGCGCCGGCGAAGGAAGAACACGGCATCGTAGAGATCGCTGGCCGGCTGGACGGCGCCGAGGTTCTCGGCTCCCAGGAAGCGCAGGTCGGACGGCGACCGGAAGTAGATGCGCCAGCCCTCGCGGACGGAAGCAAGGTAGAGACGCGGGCGGTGGCGGACCACCCAGAGAGAATCGTGGAGCAGCTCGTCCGAGATCCGGATGTACGAGGCGTGGTTGTAGTTCGGTCCTCCCGTCGTCTTCGTCTCCCAATAGAGCGCCCGCACGCGGGTCGCGGGGGGCGGATCGAAGTACGCGCGCGGGTAGACCTGCGGCCGCGAGAACGCGGGGACGAGGGAGGACGGGCTGAGGATCCCCGCTTCCACCAGGCCCCGGGCCTCCGCGGCGCCCAGGCCGTCCGTCGTGAGGTGGGCCAGGCTCATGCCCGTCCAGCTGCTCGCCGCAAAGTGGCCGAAGAGGAGCGCGTTCTTCGCGTAGAGGGCGCAGACCAGGAGCACGGGCAGGACGCTCGCGGCGAGGGCACGGCGCCAGTTGCGCCACCCCAGCGCGAGCAGCCCGACGGCGGCCAGCAGGTAGGCGAGGTGGTACAGGCTGCGCGTGCCGCACACGACGGCCAGGACGCCCAGGAACACGACGCCATCGCGCGTGCGGCCGGCACGCAGCGCCCGATCGAGGGCGAGCCCGGCCAGCACCAGGAGCGCCGCCACCGGTAGGGAATAGAAGAGCCAGTTCTCGTAGGCGACGAAGGCGGGCGCGGTCGCGAGCCAGGTGGCGAGCGCGAAGGCGAGCGGGGCGGAGGCCCCCAGGCGCCGCATCAGCAGGAAGGCGCCCGCGTACACGGCGAAGCCGCAGACGAGGAAGGTGGCCACGAAGACCGCGGTCTCGTGACCTGTGGCGAGGGCCGTGCCGAGGTAGAGGTTGAAGAGCGGGGGCTGGCCGTGGAGGTAGAGGAGGCTCTCCCCGAGCTTCCGCTTCAGGAGGAAGGGATCGAGGTATTGCCAGTAGACGCCGAGCGGCCAGTCGTTGAAGCGGACCCCCGCCCAGGCGTAGAGGCCGCGCGAGACGGCGAAGACGCCCGCGATCAGGACGAGCCAGCGGCGGTCGCCGGCCCCGGCGCTATCCGACGCCGCCTTCGCCTCTTCCAGTGTCCGCGGGCCGGGTGAGCGTGGCGCGCATGTAGTCGCGGTAGAGCCGCGCGATCCACTCCACGCTGATCTCCTTGGGACAGGCCGCCTCGCACTCGAAATGGTTCGTGCAGGACCCGAAGCCTTCCTCGTCCATCTGCGCGACCATCTTCAGCGCGCGCGTGTCGCGCTCGGGCTGGCCCTGGGGCAGGAGCCCGAGGTGCGCGACCTTGGCCGACGTGAAGAGCATGGCGGAGGCGTTGGGGCAGGCGGCCACGCAGGCCCCGCACCCGATGCAGGCGGCGGCGTCCATGGCCTGATCCGCATCCCTCTTGGGAACGGGGATCGCGTTGCCGTCGGGAGCCGTCCCCGTGGGCGCGGTGATGAACCCGCCGGCCGCGATGATGCGATCGAAGGCGGCGCGGTCCACCACGAGGTCCTTGAGGACGGGGAAGGCGGTGGCGCGCCAGGGCTCGATCGTGATCGTGTCCCCGTCCTTGAAGCTGCGCATGTGGAGCTGGCAGGCGGTGGTGGCCCGGCGGGGCCCGTGGGGGGCGCCGTTGATGACCATGCCGCAGGTGCCGCAGATCCCTTCGCGGCAGTCGTGGTCGAAGGCGATCGGATCCTCGCTCTTCGCAATGAGCCTCTCGTTCACGACGTCCAGCATCTCGAGGAAGGACATGTCCGGCGAGATGTCGGGGGCGTCGTAGGTGACGAACCGCCCCTCGGCCTTGCCGTCCTTCTGCCGCCAGACATGGAGACTGACCTTCACTTGTAGCTCCGTTGGCTCGGGTGCACGTATTCGAATTGCAGTGGCTCCTGATGGCGTCGCGGCGCCTGGCCGTCGCCCGCGTACTCCCAGGCCGCCACGTGCGCGAAGTGCTCGTCGTCGCGCCGGGCCTCGCCCTCCGGCGTCTGGTACTCGAGGCGAAAGTGCCCGCCGCAGGATTCGTTGCGCTCGAGGGCGTCGCGGCACATCAGCTCCGCTAGCTCGAGGAAGTCGGCCACCCGGCCCGCCTTCTCCAGCGATTGGTTGATGGAGGCGTCCTCGCCCAGTACCCGTACGTTGCGCCAGTACTCCTCGCGCAGGGCGGGGATCTTCTCGAGCGCGGTCTTGAGGCCATCGGCGGAGCGCGCCATCCCGCAGTACTCCCACATCACCTTTCCGAGCTCGCGGTGGAACGAGTCCACCGTGCGCTGC
>DASTLK010000367.1:0-14313 GCA_035715025.1 Vicinamibacteria bacterium | reverse complement strand
ATCGTCTTCCTGGAGACGGGACTGGTCGTCACCCCGCTCCTGCCCGGCGACTCGCTCCTCTTCGCCGCGGGCAGCTTCGCCGGGCTCGGCCTCCTCCGCTTCTGGCCGCTCTTCTTCCTTCTCGGCGCGGCGGCCATCCTGGGGGACACCGTCAACTATGCGATCGGGGCGCGGCTGGGACAGAAGGTCTTCCACTACCCGAAATCGCGCTTCTTCAACCCCGAGCACTTGAAGAAGACGCACGCGTTCTACGAGAAGTACGGCGGCAAGACGATCATCATCGCCCGCTTCGTCCCCATCGTCCGCACCTTTGCCCCCTTCGTGGCCGGTATCGGCGCGATGAGCTACGCCCGTTTCCTCGGCTACAACGTGATCGGCGGCGTCCTGTGGGTCTCGGTCTGCCTCTTCTCCGGCTACTTCTTCGGGAACCTGCCGCTGGTCAAGCAGAACTTCAGCCTCGTCGTCATCGCCATCGTCTTCATCTCCCTGCTGCCCGCGGTGATCGAGTACCTGAGGCATCGCGCGGAGGCGAAACGGAAGGCCGGCGCCGGGTAGTGGCGCGGGCGCCTGGCCCCCATATAATGTCGCGCCGATGCCGGGGGGCCACGGGTGCTGAGGCTGGGGGCCGAGGTCGTACACGACGTGGCTCTCGCCTCGCGGCGTGAGTGGCTCCTCGCCGACGGCCTGGGCGGGTGGGCCGCGTCCACCGTGCTCGGGCTCAACACGCGTGGCGGACACGGGCTCCTCGTCACCGCCGCCACTCCGGCCCATCCCCGCCTCGTCCTCCTCTCGCGCGTCGAGGAAGCGGTCACCTGCGACGGGGTCCGCTACGAGCTGGGCACGAACGACTACGGGGGTGCGCTGCACCCGCGCGGGTTCGAGCACGCCGACGCCTTCGTGCTCGATCCCCTGCCCACCCTGACCTGGGAAGTCGCGGGCCGCCGCGTCTCGCGTACGGTCGCGCGTCTTCACCACGAGCCGGCGGTCGTGCTCGTCTACCAGCTGGAGGGGGCGGAGCCCGCCGCGCTCGAGGTCCGTCCGCTGCTCGCGTACCGCGAGCCGGAGAAGAGGCAGCGCGAGAACGCGGCCGTGCGCGCGGAGGCCGCCCGCGTCGGGCCCGACTTCGTCCTGCAGCCCTACGCGGGGTGCCCGCCGCTGGCCCTGCGCATGGCCGGGGCCACCTGGGAATCCGATCCCCATTGGTACCGCGGATTCCGGTACGTGATGGACGTGGGCGACGCGGGCTCGCCGGAGGATCTCTTCAGCCCCGGCCTCTTTCGCCTCGTGCTTCGGCCCGGGTCCACGGCCGCGTTCACGGCCTGGGCCGGCGCCATCCCGCCCTCGACGGATCCGATGGTCCGGGTGGCCGGTGAGCGGCGCCGCATCCGCGCCCTCGGCGACGCCAACGAGGGCTTCCTCCCCGACCTGCGTCGCGCCGCCGACGCTTTCGTCGTGCGCGCGCCCAGCACGGGGCGGGCGATCGTCTCCGGCTATCCGTCGGGCATGAAGTCGGCGCGGGAGGCGCTCATCGCGCTCCCCGGCCTGTGCCTGGCCACCGGCCGCCAGGACGACGCGCGCGCCCTTCTGCTCAATCTCACCGCGCAGGTCGAGGGGCCGCGCGTGGGTCCGCCCGCGAGCGACGAGAGCAGCAACGGCGAGGCCCTCGACACCGGCCTGTGGTGGGTGGTGACGCTCGAGCGCTTCCGTGAAGCGACGGGGGACCACGAGTTCATCCGGGCCAAGCTGCAAGGCCCGCTGCTCGCGATCCTGGAGGGCTATCGGGCGGGCACGCGCGGCGGCGTCGGCGTCTCCGCGGAGGGCCTGCTCGGCCACGAGGACGGCGCCAACCCGCTGGGCCTCACCGCCAGCGGCGGTGGCGCGGAGACCTCGCGCCGCGGCTTCGCCGTCGAGGTCCAGGCGCTGTGGTACAGCGCGCTGATCATCGGGGCGGACCTCGCCCGCGCCGCCGGGCAGACCGCGCGGGCGGGGGACTGGACTGCGCTCGCCGCGCGCGCTCGCGAATCCTTCCTGCGCGCCTTCTGGTCCGAACGTCACGGCTACCTGGCCGACGTCGTGGACGGAAGCCGCGCGGACTTCACGCTCCGCCCGCATCAACTGCATGCGATCGGCCTGCCCCACGCGCTGTTGCCTCGCGACAAGGCGCAGCGCGTCCTGGAGGTCGTGCGCCGAACCCTTCTCACCCCCGTCGGCGTGCGCTCGCTGGCCGCCACCGACCCCGCCTACGAAGGCACCGCGGGCGAGCAGGGCCTCCGCGCGGTGGCCCTCGACCGGGGCGCCGCCTGGCCGTGCCTGGCCGCGCTCTACTTCGACGCGCTCATCCGCGTCCATGGCGAGTCGGCGAAGGCCGAGGCCTGGCGATGGTTGGACGAGTTCGCCCCCCGGCTGGCCGACGGCACCCTGGCCAGCATTCCCGCGGCCTTCGAAGGCGACGCTCCGCACCGCCCGCTGGGCGAGATGGCGTCCGCGCGCGCGGTGGCGGAGGTCCTCCGACTGGTCACGCGTCTCGGACGGCGCCCGTCCGGACGCTCGGTCCGGCCGGACCAGCGGTCCTGATCGCGGGCGATTCCCTGCGTGCTATCCTCCGCGCGGAGGCTCGCCAACCCCGGATGGACGTTCCCACCCGCATTGCCCAAGTATTGACGCCCCACCTCGGGGCCAACACCGCCGACGCGGTCGCCCGACACCTGTGCGCCAAGCACGGCGTGGTGGGCGAGGGGCCGGTCGACCCGGCCATCCTCACCGCGCTCCAGGAGACCATCCGGCGCGGCCTCGTCGCCTTCGTGGGCGCGGACCGCGCGGACGAGCTGGCCCAGCTCTGCTTCCGAGGGAACCGCTGAAAGGGGCGGAGGGCCCACCGCCTCCCGCCGGCCGCTCGCGCTATCGATTCAGTGGATTCACGCTCTCGCCCGGACGGCGAGTCCTCGTCCGCGACGGCCGTGAGGTGCCGCTCATCCCGCGCTATCTCGACCTCCTGATCCTCCTCGTCCAGCGGCGGCACGAGGCGGTGCCGCGGCGCGACATCCTGGACGTGGTGTGGAGCGACGTCGTCGTGTCGGACGGCGCCCTGACCCAGGCCGTGCGCAGCCTCCGGCGCGCGCTCGGGGATCAGTCCCGTGAGCCCGCATTCGTGCGGACGGTGTCGCGGCACGGCTATCAGTTCGTGTTCCCGGACGTCGCGGAAGGTCCCGATGACGGACCGCTCGAGGCTCCCGTGGCCACGGCCCCGTCCGCGGCCGCCCCCGCCGATCCCTACGAGGCCGCGCTTTCCCGGCTGCTGGTGACGGAGCCGGTCGCCGCCGGCGAGGAGGGCGAGGCGGAGCGGCGCGAGGCCGCGGAAGCGCTGCACGCGCTCGGCACGGAGGAGGCGCTGCGGCGCCTCGACCAGCGCCCGGGCCATGCTTCCGCGCGCGCCTTGCTCCGCGACACGCGCTGGGACGTGGCCGGCGCCGGTCTCGTGCCGCTTCTCGGCGCGCCCGCTGGCCTCACCGCGGCGCGGATCCTCATCCACATGCGGCTGCGCCGCGCCCTGCGGCTGGCCGGCCGGCGATGGACGGGCGCCTCCACTGGAGGAGCGACGGCGGGCCTCGTCGGGGGCGCCCTCGGCGGCCTGGCCCTTGTGCTGGCCCCCGGATCCTCCGCACGTGCGAGCGTGATCCTGCCGCTGGCCCTGGTCGGCGCGCTCGTCGGCGGCCTGGGGGCGGCCGGCGTGGGCGCCGGCCTCGCCATGGCGGAAGCGCTCGCCCGATCGTTGCGCGGCCTGGCCCTGGTGGCCCTGGGTGCCCTCGGCGGCGCCGTGATCGGATTCGCGGCGCACGTGATCGGCCGATGGACGCTGGCCGCGCTGTTCGGCCAGGACTTGTGGATGGTGGGCGGCGGGCTCGAAGGTCTCGGGCTGGGCGCCGCCGCCGGCCTCGGCTACGCGTTGGCCACGCCGCGGCCGGAAGGCGGGATGGCCGCGCCACGCGGCGCCGAGCGCGTGATGGCCGCGCTCGTCGCCGGGTTGTGCTGTGCGCTGGCGGGCATCGCCCTCACCTGGGCCGGCCGCTCGCTGGCCGGTGCCAGCCTGAACGCGATGGCGCGAGCGTTCCAGGGCTCGCAGGTCGGGCTGAGCCCCGTCGCCCGCCTCGTGGGGGAGCGCGAGATGGGCCCGGTCACGCGCACGGTGCTCGCCGCCTACGAGGGACTCCTGTTCGGGATCGGCCTTATCCTGGGCCTCACCCGCCGCCTCCGGTAACAGGGACGGCCGCACGTAGAGCGCGGCGGCGCCGCGTTGCCGGCGGCGACGCGCGAGGGGGGTTTCAGGGGGGGCCGCGCAGCGCCCGTCGCGGATGGTGCGCCAGTGCCCCCCCTGACTTAGTACGCTAGACTTACAGGTTCGGAGGAGGACCTTGGCAGAACCCACGCGACGCGAGCTGGGCCGCAACGACCCGTGCCATTGCGGTTCCGGAAAGAAGTACAAGCAGTGCCACTTGGTGAAGGACGAGGAGGCGGAGCGCGCCGCGCGCGCGAAAGCCGCGGGCGACATCCCAACGGAGGCCGTTCCCGAGGCACCGAAGCCGGCGGCGGCTCCCGCGAAGCCAAAAACCCGGCAGCCCTGGAAGGGCCAGCAGAACACCCGCGGCTTCGGCAAGCTGAACATCCCGCGCCGGTCCGGGGGCAGTTAGTCCAAGAACGTCTCCGAAGCTGATGGCCTGGATCAAGACGATTCCCTTCACTCAGGCGGACGAAGTGCTGCGCCAGGCACTGGAGGCGCAGCGCAAGCTGTACCCGAAGGAGTACGAGCGGGATCCGGGCGACGACGGCGCAACGAGCATCGTCGCCACCCACACCCTGATCCCGGACGCCCTGAAGCACGCGTTCTCGACCTTCGGCGCCTTGATGTCGCCGGACCTGCCGCTCACGCGCCGCCAGCACGAGATGATCACCACGCGCGTCTCGGCCGTGAACCGGTGCCACTATTGACTGGAGTCCCACGCAGAGTTCCTGCGTGCCGTGACGTTGGACGAGCCGTTCGTGAAGGCGCTGGTCGAGGACTACGAGAACGCGCCCCTGTCCGAGGCGGACCGCGTGATGCTGGACTACGTCACCCAGCTCACCGAGGACGCTACCCGCATCCATAAGAAGGACCACGAGCGGCTGCGCGCCGCCGGCTTCGACGACCGCGGCATCCTGCAGATCACGCTGATCGCGTCCTGGTTCAACTACATCAACCGGGTGGCAGATGCCCTGGGAGTCGGCCGGGAGTAGGTGGCACGTAGAGCACGGCGGCGCCGCGTTAGCGGCGGCGACGTGCGAGGGGGGTTTCAGGGGGGGTCGCGAATGCCCATGTCGCGATGCATGAGTGCCCCCCCTGACCTAATACGCCCTGTCTACTCGATCTTGAGCGCGCGGAACAAGAACGCATAGATGTCCGCGATCTCGTCGATCTGCTTCGACACGGGTTTGCCTCCACCGTGTCCCGCCTTCGTCTCTACCCGGATGAGGATCGGTGCCTCTCCGCCCGTCGCCGCCTGAAGCCGCGCCGCGAACTTCTTGGCCAGGCCCGGCGCGACGCGGTCATCGGTGTCCGCGGTGGTGACGAGGGTCGGCGGATACGCCGTCCCCTCCTTCACGTTGTGATAGGGCGAGTACTTGTAGAGGAACGCGAACTGCTTGGGGTCGTCCGCCGATCCGTACTCCGGGATCCAGAAGCGGCCGACCGTGAACAGGTGGTAGCGCAGCATGTCGGCCACCGGGACCTGGCAGACGGCGGCGCCGAAGAGGTCGGGACGCTGAGTCAGGACGGCGCCCACGAGCAGGCCACCGTTGCTGCCGCCCTGGACGGCCAGCCGGTCGCGTGACGTGTAGCCGCTCTTGACCAGCCACTCGGCGGCGGCGATGAAATCGTCGAACACGTTCTGCTTGCGGTCGAGCATCCCCGCCTGGTGCCAGGCCTCGCCGAACTCGCCGCCCCCGCGGAGGTTCGCCAGCGCATAGACGCCGCCCTGCTCGAGCCAGTACAGCCTGGAGGCGCTGAAGCTCGGCGTCACGTTGACGTTGAACCCGCCGTAGCCGTAGAGGACCGTCGGGCGGCGTCCGTCGAGGGCCAGGCCCTTCTTGTGCACCACGAACATCGGGACCTTCGTCCCGTCCTTGGACGGATACCAGGCCTGCTTCACCTCGTAGGCGGAGGCATCCACCTTGGCGTCGACGTGCGCGAACTCGCTCGTCTTGCCCGTCTTGAAGTCGTAGCGGAACGGAGTCAGCGGATAGGCGAACGACGTGAAGTCGAAGAACATCTCGGTGTCGTCCGCTTCGCCGGTGACGGACGAGATCGTGCCCAGCGCGGGCAGGGCGATGGTGGCCACCTCGCGCCCGTCCAGCGCATGCACGGAGAGGCGGCTGCTCGCGTCCTCGAGCCGCTTCACCACGATCTGCCTGTCGACGATGCTCACGGATTCGAGCCGCTCCTTGCCCTCCGCGAGGACGGGCGCGGCCTCGCGGCCGCCATGGGCCACGTCCACCGCGACCAGGCGCCAGAGGGGCGCGCCCTTGTCCGTCATGAAGAAGAGCCGCCCGTCGGCGTCGCCCACGTACGCATAGGCGTCGGCGAAGCCCTTGAAGAGCAGCGCCGGCTTGCCGTCGCCGGCGCGGTCGGCGACCCAGACCTCGCTCTTGTCGCTCGATCCCTCGTTCCCGCTGAGGATCAGGTACCGCCCGTCGAGGGTCAGGCTCGCGCCCCAGATCACTTCTTTCCGGTCCGGGCTTCCGAAGACGAGCGTGTCCTTGCCCTGCGATTCGCCGAGGCGGTGGTAGTACACCTTCGCGAAGTAGTTCTCGTCGCCCGCGGGCACGGAGCCGGGCTCAGGGAAGCGGGTGTAGTAGAAGCCGGTCTTGTCCGGCGTCCAGACGATGGCGCTGAACTTCGCGAGCAGCTTGTCGGGGAGGTCCTTGCCGGTGGCCACGTCGCGGACGTAGATCTCCTGACGGTCGCTGCCACTGCGCGAGAGGCTGTATCCGAGCAGGGCGCCGTCCTGGGTGGGCGCCGTCCCCACGAGGGCGACCGTGCCATCCGCGCTGAGCGCGTTGGGATCGAGCAGGACGCGCTCCGGTCCCTCGAGGCCCTCGCGCACGTAGAGGACGGACTGGTTCTGCAGGCCGGAGTTGCGGGTGAAGAAATACCGCGCGCCCTGCTTCTCGGGGACGGACACCCGCGGGAAATCGAGCAGCGTGGTGATGCGCGCCTTGATCGCTTCGCGCCGCGGGCCGTCGACGTACGACCGGGTGAGGGCGTTCTCCGCTTCCACCCAGCGGACGGTGCCGGGGTCGTCCGCGTTCTCGAGCCAGCGGTAGGGATCCGCGACCTTGACCGCGCCGTAGTCCTGCACGACCGCGCCTTGCTTCGCCGGCGGGTACTTCGGCTTCTCGGCGCCGACGGTGGCGCTGATGCCAACCCAGCCGACCAGAACCAGGACGGTCGCGCGCGTGTTCATCCCGACCTCCAGCGCCATCGTATCGCTAAACAAACGGGGGTCGGTCAGGACGGATCGGGCACGGAGACGGAGACGGGGTCGGTGATTCCCGTCTCCCTCTCCGTCTCCGGCCCAGCCTGGCCGACCCCCGTCCGTTTGGCGACTTCTAGAATCCGGTCAGGAGATTGAACTCGAAGAACGGCTTCTTGCCCGGCCGGTCCAGGGGCTTGACCCAGTCGACCTGGACGACCGCGATGCCGAAGACGTTGACGCGCGCGGTGGCGCCCGTGCTCTTGTTGAGCGCCCGGTCGCCGCCGAAGAGCGCGGGCTTCGACGCGCTGTCCCAGGCCACGCCGGCATCGAAGAACGCGCCGATCTCCACCGGGATCGGGCCGTAGAGGTTGCGCTTGCCGAACAGGCCGAGGAGCGGCGCCCGCACCTCGAGGTTGCCGACGAGCAGCCGGCTGCCCAGCATGCGGTCGAACACCGGGCAGCTCCCGTTGGACTGGACGCCGCACTCGGACGCGCTGAAGGAGCCGGTGTCGTATCCGCGGACGAGGTCGGGATAGCCCACGAAGAGGGGATAGAGGCGCGGATCCTCCGACCCGGAGCCGTAGCGGCCGTAGTGCATCACCCGCGCGGCGATGGTCACCGGGCGGATGGGCATGAGGTAGCGGCGCAGGTCGGCGGTGATGCCCGTGTAGCGGATCGTGCCCAGGGTGGGGCTCGCGTCGAGGCGGAAGCGTTGGCCCATGATCGGGCTGGTGGCCCCGAAGACCGAGCTGTCCTTGACCAGCCCCACCGTCCCCTGCCAGAGGTTGACCCCGGGATCGCTCTGCGACTGCCGGTCGTCGAGGATCTGCTGCCCGGTATTGAGGGAGTAGCCCGCGGTCAGGACGCGCGTCTTGAAGCCGATGTTGCGTAGTCCGCTCCCGACCTCGATGCGCAGCGTGGAGTCGATCGGGTAGAAGCCCTGGGCGGTGATGCCGCTGTCCGTCTGCTGATAGAGGACGGTCTGTTCGACGTAGGTCTGCTGCCCGTTGACGGTGGCGTAGCCGTTGCTGAATCCGCCCGTGATGTAGGGGATGCGGTCCACCTGCAGTCCCCAGTTGAACCGGCGCGACTTGTTCACGTAGCTCACGATCCCGCCCGCATTCGTGTAGCCCGCGGTGCGGTCCACCTGGAGCACGGTGCCGAGCGAGTGGTTGCCGAGCATGTCGGAGAACGACATCGAGATGCCGCCGCCGAAGAAGGCGCCGTACTGGTCGGCCCCCCCGGAGAGATAGGGCTGGCCGATGTAGTCGAGGCCGAACTTCGCCTTGTAGGGCTTGTGACTGAAGGTGGAGGCGTCGGCCAGGCCCTTGAGGGCGTCCTTCTGGGCCTCGACCAGCTTGCCCTCGTCCTTGCCGCCCGGGATCACGGCGGCCGTGCGCGGCGCCTCGACGAGCACGCGCCAGCCCGCCAGCTTCTCGAGGTCGTCGATGGAGTAGATCTCGTAGCGGTCTTCGTCGTACACGCTGTACGCGATGCGGCCGGTGTCCGCGGCCACGGTCAGGGCCGGGCTCAGGGCGGTGATGCCGCTGACGCCGCTGATGAGGTCGGTGAGCTGGAAGACGTCGCGGGAGGCGACGTCGAGCCGGTAGACGTTCGAGATGCCGGTGTGGTCGGACACGAAGTAGAGTCCCTTGCCGTCCTTCGTCCACTGCGGGTTGATGTTCTTGCCCTTCTCGAAGGTGGCGACGGGCGTGATGGCCGCGGAATCGACGTCCACGAGGGCGAGCCGGTAGTTGCCGGCCTCGAGCGTGCCGAGGTTGGTCGAGAACCGGTCGGTCACGAACGCGATCTGGTGACCGTCGGGCGACCAGACGGGCTGGAGGTCGGCGAACGCGTCCTCGGTCAAGCGCCGCAGGGCCTTGGTCTCGAGGTCGTAGACGAAGAGGTCGCTGAAGCCGTCCTTCAGCGCGGAGAACACGATCCGCTTGCCGTCGGGCGCGAAGCTGGGGGTGTCGATCTCGCCGAGGCCCGGGAAGGGGATCTCGAGGGGCTTGCCGCCCTTCTTCGCGTCCATCACCACGAGGGCGGCGCGGCCCTTCACGAGGCCCCCCAGCGCGAAGCGCTGCCCGCTGTGGTCGAAGGAGCCGGCGGAGTTGATGAACTGGATGCTCTCGAGGTGAGGGTCGACCACCGTGCGCGAGAGCTGCTTGGTCACGTTGCCCGTCTTCGTGTCCTGCAGGAAGAGCTCGACCGAGAAGAGGTCGCGCTCGGAGAGGAAGGCCAGGTGGTCGCCATCGGGGCTCAGCACCGGCCCCACGTTGAGCCGTCCCCCCTGCTTCTTCTCCGTGACCAGGGCGGCGCCATAGGAGTCGGCGTCCTTCTTGCCGGTGGCCGCGGCGGCGTAGTCGGCGCGGATGGCGGCGTGCCAGTCCTTGGAGAGCGCGACCGGATCCACGTGCAGGACGCCCTTGATGACGTCCTCCGCGTCGTTCGAGTTGGGCCTGATGCCCCTGAGCATGCGCGCGAAGACGTCGTCACCGTAGCGCGATGCGATGTAGGCCCAGAGCGCCTGCCCGTAGCGGTAGGGGAAGTACTTCGCGCTGTTGTCGAGCTGCCGGATGGTCGGCAGGCCCTTCTCGCGGCGGGCGGCGTCACGCAGCCACATCGCGGTGTGCGGGTCCACCGGCCCCACGGAGAGGTACTCGGCCATGCCCTCGATGAACCACAGCGGCATGCGCAGGGCGGTGGGGTAGTTCGAGTCCGAGATCTTGCCCTGACCCGTCATCGAGTACTGGAAGGCGTGGACGAGCTCGTGCCCGAGCACGTGGTCGGTCTCGGCCAGGGACGCGCCGACGGGCAGGACGACACGCCGCTTGAAGGCCTCGGTGACGCCGCCCGTGCCCTCGCCGGGAGCGCCGCCGAGGGTGTTGGTCTGCTGGAAGTGGGAATTGCTGGCGTACAGGATGACGGGCTGGCGCTCCTTCATCTGGTGGCGGAGCAGGGTACTGAGCCGGGCGTACCAACGCTCGGCCATGCGTCCGACCTGCTCCGCCGCCAGCTTCTCCTCGGGGTAGTAATAGACGTCGAAATGATCGGTCTTGAGGACCTCGAACTTCAGCCGGTCCCACTGGACCGTGTTGCGCCCGAAGTACTGGGCGTCGACGGGTGGGGCGAGGGCGAAGGCGAGGACGGGGATGAAGGGGAGAATGAGGCGAGCGGTGGGTCGCATAGTCCTCCTGGTGTCAGCGCCTCCCCGAAGCAAGGCCCACGCCACCGCGCCGTCCTCGGGGTTCTCCCATTCGCAGGCGCGCTTGCGCGCCATCCCCTCCGAGGCCGCCGCCGCTGGCTGTCCACCGACAAGAACACGAACGTCCCCCATCGTGTGCAACGCGTCGCGCGCCGGAGGTCACAGATTGTGAAGGCGCAGCAAACTCCACGTTAAGAACGTAAAGTGAGGCGTGCGGATCGTGGCCGCGGTGGCGGGAATCCTCCTCCTGGCGACGGTGCTCTGGGACGCGTTCGAGACCGTGGTGCTGCCGCGACGGGTGAACCGGCGCCTGCGGCTCACGCGGCTCTTCTATCGCGCGACGTGGGCGCCCTTCGCGCGCAGCGCGACCCTGTTCAAGACGGTCAACCGGCGCGAAGCCTACCTGAGCCTCTACGGCCCGCTCTCGCTCGTGTTGCTCCTCGCGCTCTGGGCTTGCGGCCTCATCGCCGCCTTCGCCCTGCTCCACTACAGCGCGGGCTCGGCCGTCGCGATGTCCGGCGAGCGCTCGGGGCTGCTCCTCGACCTCTACATGAGCGGCAGCACCTTCTTCACGCTCGGCCTCGGCGACGTCGCGCCCGTGGCCTGGCCCTCACGCACGTTGACCATCCTCGAAGCGGGGATGGGGTTCGGATTCCTGGCTCTCGTGATCGGTTACTTCCCGGTCACCTACCAGGCGTTCTCGGCGCGCGAGACGAGCATCTCTCTCCTCGACGCGCGCGCGGGCTCGCCTCCCAGCGCGGGGGAGCTGCTGCGCCGTCACCGGGGCGAGGATGGGCTCCACGCGCTGGAGGGAGTGCTCCACGAATGGGAGCATTGGGCGGCAGAGCTGCTGGAGACGCATCTCTCGTACTCCATGCTGGCCTACTTCCGCTCCCAGCACAGCAACCAGTCCTGGATCGCCGCCCTCACCACCGTCCTCGATGCCTGCGCCCTGCTCATCGCGGGGACGGAGGGCGCGATCGCCCGCCAGGCCCGCCTCACCTTCGCCATCGCGCGTCACGCCATGGTGGACCTGGCCCAGGTCTTCAGCACTCCGCCCGAGGCCCCGCCGGACCGGCTGCCCGCTCCCGTCCTGGCCCGGCTGCGCGCGGAGCTCGAGGGCGCGGGGCTGGCCCTGGCCCAGGGGCCCGAGATGGAGGGGCGCCTGGCGGACCTGCGGCGCCTGTACGAGCCCTTCGCGGCCGCCCTCTCCCGTCATCTCCTCCAGCCCCTGCCCCAGTGGCACTACGAGACGCGCCGGCGCGACAACTGGCAGACGAGCGCCTGGGACAAGACGTCCGCGGCCTGGATGGACGAGCACTTCTAGATTCTTTGATTGACACCGGCTGCCTCCTGCGCATAGTCTATCGACTCGATAGGCAATGAAGATATCCCACCGCGGCCTCTACGCGCTCAAGGCGCTGCTCAAACTGGCCGAGGCCCACGAGCGCGGGCTGGTGAAGATCCACGTCATCGCGGACGAGGAAGACATCCCGGAGAAGTTCCTGGAAGGGATCCTGGTCACCCTCAAGAACGCACGCCTGGTCTCGAGCGAGCGGGGGAGGCAGGGAGGCTATCGCCTGCGCCGCCCCCCGGGGGAGATCCAGGTCGGCGAGGTCGTGCGCATCATGGACGGTCCTCTGGCCCCTCTCGGGGACGCGGTGGAGCTGGCGCAGAGGGTCCGCACCGAGCCCCGGCATCCCGGCCTCTTCGACGTCTTCCTGGACGTGCGCAACGCGGCCGCGGCCATCCTCGACCACACCACCCTGGCCGACGTCCTGCAGCGCGACCGGCGGCTGGAGACGCGGCGCGGCGCGCGGAAGGCTGTCCATGGCTAATTCTCCAATAGAATGTCTACTATATCAGTAGTGATTATATGTCACATACGACAGAGGCCGTGGATACGGACTGGGAGCGGGCGGTGATGCGGGCGATCCGCGCCCTCCGCTACGGCTCCGTCGAGATCGTGGTCCACGAAGGCCGGGTCGTGCAGATCGAGACGCGCGAAAAGGTCCGCTTCGACGAAGCGGGCCGCCGCCGGCCGGACATCCGGGGGCGGGAATGATGACATCGATGGGCCGGACCCACCGCAAACGCGACGGCGCCGCGCCAGACATCCGGAGACAAACGCATGCGAGCAGTACCTTGGGTCGTGGCCGCGCTGGCGGCGGTTTCCGTGCCGTCGGTCGTGGCCCAGGACGCGCCCAGCGCGTTCCCGGCGCCCGCGGTACCTGCGCCGTCGCCGGAACCTTCGCCGAGTCCCACGCCTCCCCCCGTCCCGCGGCCGCCCTTCACGGGCGGCTACAAGAACGGGTTCACCTTGCAATCGGAGACCGGTGACTTCGTGCTGAAGCTGACCGGGTATGTCCAGGCGGACGGTCGCTTCGCCCTCGGCGACGGCGCGGGACTGGTCACGAACCAGTTCCTGCTGCGGCGCATTCGCCCCATCGTGCAGGGAACCGTCGCGCGGTACTTCGACTTCTACATCGTGCCCGACTTCGGGAACGGCACGGCCCTCGTCCAGGACGCCTACCTGGACGTCCACTTCACGAACAAGCTGCGCGTGCGCGCGGGCAAGATGAAATCGCCCTTCGGCATCGAGCGCCTGCAGTCTGCGCAGGGCATCCTCTTCGTCGAGCGCTCCCTGGCCAACAACATCGTGCCCAACCGGGACGTCGGGGTGCAGGTCCACGGCGAGCTGGCCCAGGGCGCCTTTGCCTATCAGCTGGCGCTGCTGAACGGCGTCACGGACGGGGGCAACATCGACGGCGACACCAACGACGCCAAAGACCTCGCCGGGCGTGTCTTCGTCCAGCCCTGGCGCACGAAAGGCACCTCGCCCCTGCGCGGCCTCGGCTTCGGCATCGCCGGCACCACGGGGACGGCGAACGGCGCCTTGCGCGGGTACAGCTCGGTGTCGCAGGTCGGCGTCTTCTCGTACGCGGCGACGGTGACGGCGAGCGGGACACGCCGGCGGTGGTCGCCGCAAGTCTCGCTCTTCGTGGGCCCGGTGGGCGTGCTCGCCGAATACGTCGCGGCGCGGCACGAAGTCCAGAAGGTCGAGACGGGAAAGCCCACCACCGCCCGCCTCGACAACTCCGCCTGGAACGTGACCGGCTCCTGGCTGGTCACGGGCGAAGACGCGAGCTACGGGAACGTGAAGCCCAAGGACTTCTTCGTGCCCTCCGCGCGCAAGTGGGGCGCGCTGCAGCTCGTCGCGCGGGTCAACCAGCTTCGCGTGGACGACGGGACCTTCAGCGGCGGCTATGCCGAGACGACGCGGTCCGTGCGCCGCGCCACGGCCTGGGGCGCGGGCCTCAACTGGATCTGGAACCAGAACCTCAAGTACGTGCTCGACTACGAGCAGACGCGCTTCAAGGGCGGGGCGGCCGGCGGCGCTGATCGTCCTACCGAGAAGAGCGTCCAGACCCGCCTGCAGCTCTCTTTCTGAATCCTGAACCGATGCTACCGATGAGAATCCACTTCCTGACCCGAGCGGTCCTGGCCACGCTTCTCGCCGCCGGGGGCGCCCGGGCTGCCTCCGTCGAGCTGCTCAACGTGTCGTACGACCCCACGCGCGAGCTGTGGCGCGACCTGAAC
>DASTLK010000366.1:0-7807 GCA_035715025.1 Vicinamibacteria bacterium | reverse complement strand
CGCACCCCCCAGGATTGGTTACCTAGAACGCGAGCCGGACCGAGAGCTGCATCACCCGCGCGTCTCCACCGAGCGATGAAATCGTGCCGAACGTCGACAGCGTGCTGATGTCGCGGTTGGGCAGGCCCAGGTTGACGGTGTTGAACACGTTGAACACGTCCCAGCGCAGGGTCGCCCCCACCCGACCGTTGACATGAAAGGTGCGGGCCAGGCTGAAGTCGAAGCTCTGCCAATTCGGGCCGCGGAACTGGTTGCGGACCTCGTTGCCGAACGTACCCGAGGTCACGGGCTGGAAGCCGGCCGGCGTGATCCACTGGTCGACGGTCTTCGCCCCGCCAGGGTCGCCGATCACGTTGGGCAGGGGTGTCATGTTGGTGCCGACGTTGCTGTTGCTCTGGGCGACCGTGAAGGGCCGGCCGGAACGCCAGGCGTAGATGCCGGACCAGGTCCACCCGCCCAGGATCGCCGCGCCCACCCCGGAGTCGGCGAACTTCTTGCCCTTGCCGAACGGCAGCTCGAAGACGTAGTTCACGGCCAGGCGATGACGGACGTCGTAGTCGCTCGGCCCGTACCAGTTCGTGAAGTTGCGGGCGTCCTGCGGGAAGGCGTTCGAGCCCTGGGTCGTGAGCTGCTCCGAGCTGTTGTCCTTCGAGTCGCCCAGCGTGTAGGAGATGCCGAACCCGTATCCGTTCGAGAATCGCTTCTCTATGCCGAGGTCGATGCCCTTGTACTCGGACTTGCCATTGTCGGCGCGCCACTCGATGAAGGTCCCGAAGTTCGGGTAGGGCACGGGCTGGCCCACGATGCTGCCCGCGGCGTTGGGCAGCGGCTGGTTCAGGTTCACGAGGGTGGCCAGGTTGCTGCCCTTGGTCCATACCCCGTCCGCGGAGAGCACGACGTTGCGGATCAGCTCGCGTTGGAAGCCGATGCTCGCCTGCTGCAGCCGGGTCTTGGGCGCGTCCTGCGCCACCGCCCGCAGGCGGATCCGCTTGAGGTCCCCCACCGCGGGGTCGAGGCTGGGCGGGTTCAGGAAGCCGGCCGGGAACCCGTTCTGGAGGAGGAACAGGGGAGCCGTGTTCGAGCTGGTCACGGTGTTGTTGACCAGGCCGGGGACGTTGAGCGAGAGCTGGTCCTCGCTGCCCACGCGGTCGAACAGGTTGTAGAAGACGCCGTAGCCTCCGCGCACCAGCGTTCGGTCATCGATCTTGTAGACGAATCCCACTCGCGGGGCGAAGTTGTTCTTGTCGGGATTGACCAGGCCGCGCTCTTCGAGCGAGCCGTCCTTCGCGAAGACGAGGCTGCCCGTGCCCGCCGGGTTGAAGTTGGTCTGGCGGTTCGAAGCCTCCAGGGCGGGGGTGATGAAATCGTAGCGCAGGCCGAGGTTCAGGGAGAGCTTCGAGTTCACCTTCCAGTCGTCCTGGACGAAGAACATGGCGACCCAGTGCCGCTGGTCGACGCTATAGACGTTCGAGAGCATGAAGTCCGAGGTGTAGCCGAGCAGGTAGTCGCCGAGAGCCTGTCCCGTGAAGCGGTTGCGGAAGCGCAGCGCGCCCCGCGTGGCGGGGACGTCCATGAACTGGTTCTTCATGAGGATGAAGTCGCCACCGAGCTTGAAGGCGTGCTTGCCCTTCAGCCAGGAGACCGAATCCAGGAGCTCGAGCTGGTTGGTGTGCTGGAACTTGGGCAGGAAGTCCGGCGAGCCGAGCCGTCCCAGGCCCGAGCCACCGAAGAACGTGTCGATGGTGATGCCGGGCAGGCCGCCGGCCACGATGGGGTCGGTGATCGAGTTGCGGACAACCGCCGCTCCCGTCGGCTGCTCGCCGAAGGGCTGCTGGCGCGCATCCGAGGTGGCCTGCTGCCAGTTGAAGCGCAGCTCGTTGACCACGGTGGGGCTGAAGATGCGCGTCCAGCCCGCGACGGTGCCGTTGGTCTTGATCGTCTGGTTGCCGAAGGCGGACGTGCCCGTGCCGTCGAGGACGCCTCCGAACGCGCCCGGGATGTTCCGCTTGCGGTTCGAGTAGATGTAGCGCGCGAAGACGTTGTCCTTCGGGGACAGATGGAGGTCCAGCCGCGTCAGCAGGCGGTCGTTGTCGTCGGTGATGTCGGCGATGCGGAGGAAGTTGTTCGCGCCGGGCTGGTTCGGCAGCGGCACCAGGGCCAGGATGGCTGCCGCCGTGGGGTCGAAGCGGCTGGCCGGGATCGTGTTGTTCGGGAAGTTGGCGCCCGTCAGCGGGTCCTTGACCGCGCTCGCGAAGATGCCGTTGCGCTGGTCGGCGGTGGGGACGTTGGTGATGCGGGTGACGCCGCGGGTGATCCGCGTCCCCTCGTAGTCGGCGAAGAAGTAGGCCTTGTCCTTCGAGATGGGCCCGCCCAGGTTGGCCCCGAACTGGTTCTGCTTGTTCGGCGGCTTGGCCACGTGGGCCCGGTTGGAGAAGAAGTCGTTCGAGTCGAGGGACTCGTTGCGGTAGAAGTCGTAGGCCGTCCCGTGGAAGTCGTTCGTGCCCGACTTCGTGCTCACGCTGATGGCGGCGCCGGGCGAGCGGCCGTACTCCGCGGAGTAGGGGCTGGTCACGACCTTGAACTCCTGGATGGCGTCGACGGAGGGACGCGAGACCTGCGTGGTCAGCTCCTGGACGTTCTCCGAGATGCTGTTGTTGTCCACGCCGTCGAGCAGGAAGTTGTTCTGGATCGCGCGCACGCCGTGGACGTTGACGCCGCCCGTGCGGCCGAAGGACGTGCCGCCCCCCTGCTCGGTGAAGCGGTCACCCTGCACGCCCGGCACGAGCGCGAGCAGGTCGTCCCAGTTGCGGATGGCCAGGGGCAGGTTGGCCACCTTGCCCTGGTCCATCACCGTGCCCAGCGAGGATTGCTCGGTGTTGAGCAGCCGTACCTCTCCCTGGACCGTGACCGTTTCCGTCGCCCCTCCGACACCGAGAGCGAAGTCGACGCGGCCCCTCTGCCCGGTCTCCAGGATGACGGTACGGCTCGCCTTCTGGAACCCGGACATCTCCGCGACCACGACGTAACGGCCGGGGACGAGGCTCACGACGAGATAGGTCCCCTCTCCGTTCGTCGTGGTGACGGATGGCGCCTGCGGGCCGGTGACGGTGACGGTCGCGCCGGGGACCACGGCCCCCGTCGAGTCCTTCACCGTGCCGGTCAGCGTCGCGCGGTCGACCTGTGCTTGCGCCTCACCCGCTGCGAATAGGAACGTTCCAATCACGACGCACAACAGTCGCCTCATCGTTCACTCCTTAAGAGCGAGGGGAAGTCGCCGGTCGGCGGATGCGGAAGGGCACCAGTGGGACCATCGGGAAACCGGCAGGACAGTACCCCTCGCCTCCAATCGTTGTCAAGGCGCGCGCGGCCCCCCGGGAACCTTTTGGATGCATGCCCCGTAGCTTCCGGTGCCGGCGTGACGAGCGTGCGACGCTCCCGCGCCGGCGGCAAGGAGAGGGCCATGATCGAAAAGGTCGGCTGGACGCACCCGATCCTGGGCCTCCGGCGCCACATCGCGTGGGCCGCCGCCTGGTACCGCTCCGCGCGGACGACCTTCGAAGTGGTCCGGCTCCTCGACCGCGAGACCCACCTCCAGGCCTCACTTCTCCCGTCTGGCCGCCGCCGGCCGTTCGTGGCCCGCACCGGTTTCATCGTCTGATCGCGGCCCCACCCTGGGCGGGCGGGGCACGGCGAGACGGCACCCCGTCTGCGCATCGAAGAAGACCGCACGGGAGAGATCGGGCCGGACCCACACCACTGAGCCCGTGTCCGCCGTACGGTCGGGCGCGGTCCGCGCGGTGACGCGCAGCCCAGCGCACTCCAGGATCAGCACCGTCTCGCTCCCCATCGGCTCCACGACGAGGACGCGGCCCTCGACGCGGCCGGGGCCGGGCGCATCCCAGACCGCCACGTCCTCGGGCCGCACGCCCACCTCGACGCGTCCGTTGCTCGACACCAGCGTGGCCATGTCCGCGGGCACGTCCAGGTCGGTGCCCAGCGCCTGCACGCGGCCCCTCCCATCGGCGCAGGCTGGCCAGAGGTTGATGGCGGGGCTGCCGACGAACGTCGCCGCGAAGCGCGTGGCCGGATGACGGTACAGATCGAGCGGCGTCGCCACCTGCTCGATGGTCCCCGCGCGTAGCAGGGCCACGCGGCGGCCGAGGGTCATGGCCTCGCCCTGGTCGTGGGTGACGTAGAGGGTCGTCGTGCCCAGCTCCTGCTGCAGGCGCTTGAGCTCGCCGCGGGTCTGGACGCGGAGCTGCGCGTCCAGGTTCGAGAGCGGCTCGTCCATCAGGCACACCGCGGGCGCGCGCACGATCGCGCGCGCGAGGGCGACCCGCTGCTGCTGGCCGCCCGAGAGCTGCGCGGGGCGGCGGTCGAGCAGCGGCTCCAGCTCGAGGCGCGCCGCCGCCTTGCGCACGCGCGGATCGATCTCCGCGGGCGCAGCGTGACGGGCGCGCAGCGGGAACGCGATGTTCTCGAAGACGCTCAGGTGCGGGTAGAGCGCGTAGTTCTGGAACACCATGGCCACGTCGCGCGCGGCCGGCGGCAGATGCGTGACCTCGCGCTCGCCGATCCAGAGTCGGCCCGCGTCCACCGTCTCCAGACCGGCCAGCAGCCGCAGGAGAGTCGTCTTGCCGCATCCCGAGGGCCCGAGGAGCACGAGGCACTCGCCGGGCTCGACGTCGAGGTCGATCTCGCGCAGCGCCGCCGCCTCACCGTAGCGCTTGGTGACCTTCTCGAACCGGACGCGCATGGGGCGCGACTCTCCCTCGTTTGCGCGTCGCGGGCAAGTCTTCGATACTCCGGTCCCTGCCCATGACACCGGCTCCCACCCCGTTGCTCGAGATGCGCGGGCTCGCCAAGCGGTTCGGAGCGCAGGTCGCCCTCCAGGACTGCTCCCTGGCCATCGCCGCGGGCGAGGTGCATGCCCTGGCCGGCGAGAACGGCGCGGGCAAGTCCACGCTGATGGCGATTCTCTCGGGCGCGCTCGCGCCCGACGAGGGAGAGATCCTCTGGGAAGGGCGGCCGGTCGGTCTGCCCGACGTACGGTCGGCGCAGGGCCTCGGCATCAGCATCGTGCACCAGGAGCCGCAGCTCGTGGCCAGCCTCAGCGTGGCCGAGAACATCGGCCTGGGCCGGCTTCCCCATCGCGCGGGTCCCGTGCGCCTCGTGGACACGGGCGCGATGCGCGCGGCGGCGCGGGCTGCCCTGGACCTCCTGGGCGTCTCCGTGCCCGTGGAGGCGGCAGTCGGCGCCATCGGCGTCGCCCAGCGCCAGCTCGTCGCCATCGCGCGCGCCCTGCACTTCGGGGCGCGCCTGATCATGCTGGACGAGCCGACGTCTTCGCTGTCCCTGGGCGAGATCGAGGCCCTGCTCACGAGCCTGCGCGCCCTGCGCGCGCGCGGTACGACCCTCGTGTACATCTCGCACCGCCTGGAGGAGCTGCGCGCGATCGCCGACCGCGTCACCGTCCTGCGCGACGGCCGCGTGGTCACGACTGCGCCCATGGACGCGATGGACAACGACGCGCTCATCACCGCCATGTCCGGGCGGGAGCTGGCGGCGGACCTGCAGGCCGGTCCCCCACCTCCAGGCGCGGAGCCACGGCTGCGCGTGCGCGACCTGGCGCAGGGGGGACGGCTGCACGCCTTCACTCTCGACGTCCGCGAAGGCGAGGTCGTCGGCCTGGCCGGCCTCATGGGCGCCGGGCGGTCGCGCGCGCTGCGCACGATCTTCGGCGCCGACCGGCGGACGGCGGGCACGGTCGAGGTGCGCGCGGCCGACGGATGGCGCGGCGTGCATGACGTCGCGAGCGCGATCGCGGCCGGCGTGGGGCTCGTGCCCGAGGACCGGCGCGCTCTCGGTCTCGTCTTCACGGCCACCGTCTGCGACAACGTGGGCCTGCGCACGCCGCCGGAGGCACGGCGATGGGGGCTCCTCCTTTCGCGCGTCCTGCGCCCGCTGGCGGAGGCGGCGGTGGAGACGCTGCGCATCAAGGCGCGCGGGATCGACGACCCGGTGCGGACGCTCTCCGGCGGCAACCAGCAGAAGGTGGTGCTCGGCCGCTGGCTGCGCGACACGCGCGTGCTCCTGCTCGACGAGCCCACCCGCGGCGTCGACGTGTCCGCGAAGGCGGAGATCCATCGCCATCTGCGCGCGCTGGCCGCCTCCGGAGTGGCGCTCCTCGTCGCGTCCTCCGAGATCCCGGAGCTGCTCGCCCTGTGCGATCGCATCCTGGTGATGCGGCAGGGGCGAGTGGTCGGGGAGGTGCCGCGCGACCGGGCGACGCCGGCGGAGATCCTCTCCCTGGCCACGGGGGCGACGGAGCGGCGCGCCTCGTGACCCGCACCCCGTGGTGGCAACGGCTGGCGCCGCTCCTGGGCCTCTTCCTCCTCTGCCTCGTGCTCTCGCTGGCCTCGCCGCACTTCCTCACCGTCGACAACCTGCTCAACGTCCTGCGACAGTCCGCCATCAACGCGATCCTGGCCCTGGGCCAGCTCCTCGTGATCATCACCGCCGGGATCGACCTTTCCATCGGTTCGGTGGTGGGCCTCACCATCGTGATCCTGACCCTCCTCATGCGTCACGGGGTCTCCGCCCTCCTGGCCGCCGCCATCACGCTGGGCGTGGGGACGCTGATCGGCCTGGGGAACGGCCTGCTCCTCACGCGACTGCGACTCCCCCATCCCTTCATCTCGACGCTGGGGACGCTCAACGTCGCGCGCGGGGCCGCGCTGCTCCTGGCGGGCGGCGTGCCGATCAGCGGCCTGCCGCCGGGTTTCCGCGGAGTGGTGGCGGGCTCGCTTCTCCGCGTGCCCATGCCGGTGGTGATCGCGGCCGTGGCCTACCTCATCACCCACGTGTTCCTGAGCCGGACGGTCTACGGCCGTGACCTCTACGCGATCGGCGGCAACCGCGAGGCGGCGCGGCTGTGCGGGATCCCGGTGGACCGTCGGCTCAACCTGGCCTACGCCCTCAGCGGCGCCGCCGCCGCCCTGGCCGCCGTCGTCCTCGCCGCGCGCATGAACTCCGGATTTCCGCTGGCGGGCACGGGCGCGGAGCTCGACGCCATCGCCGCCGTCATCATCGGCGGGGCCAGCTTCTTCGGGGGCGTGGGGACGGTGGGCGGCACCCTGATCGGCGCCCTCATCATCGGGTTCCTGCGAAACGGGCTGAACCTGCTGGACGTCTCCGCGTTCTGGCAGATGATCGTGATCGGCGTCGTGATCGTGGTGGCGGTCTGGATCGACGTGCTGCGTCAGCGCGTGGGGAGGGCGGCGTGAAGGGTACGAGGACGACACGGATCTGGCTGGCCGTCACGATGATGGCCGCGGGCGCGCTCGTGGGCTGCCGAGCCGCCAACGATCACCCGGACCCTGGAGCCAGCGCCGCGCGGAAGGAAATCGAGATCGCGCTGGTCACGAAGGCCATGGACAGCGAGTTCTGGCTGGTTCTCGCGGACGGGGCCAAGGCGGCGGCGGCCGCGCACCCCGGGGTGAAGCTGTCCATCGTCGCCCCCGATCGCGAGATCAACATCGACCAGCAGGTCTCCATCCTCGAGGACCAGACACGCAAGGGGGTCAAGGCCCTGGTGGTCTCGCCGGCGGGATCGGCCCAGATCCTCTCCGCCCCCGAGCAGGCGACGCAGCGCGGCGTGCCCGTCATCCTCGTGGACACCGATGCGCCGTTCGACAAGAAGGTCACCTACATCGGGACCAACAACCGCCGGGGCGGCCAGCTCGCGGCCAAGGGTCTGGCGGAGGCCATCGGAGGGCCGGCCGAGGTCGCGCTCATCCACGGCGTT
>DASTLK010000365.1:0-4241 GCA_035715025.1 Vicinamibacteria bacterium | reverse complement strand
GGGCCACCGCGATGCCGCTGCGGTTCATGAAGGTGAGCGGCTTGGCGAGGCAAACTTCCTCGCCGCCGACCGCCGCCTCCGTGACGAGCGAGTCGGCTTCTTCCCGCCAGCGCGTCACGCCGGCGCGGGCGGCGAGCGCGTCCACCACCATGAAGCCGGCGTTGTGGCGGGTCCGGCGGTAGCGCTCCCCCGGATTCCCCAGACCCACCACCAGGCGCATGGCGCGCCTGACGCCTGTCTCGTCGGCTACTTCTTCTCCTTCTTCTCGGCCTTCTTCTCGGGCTTCTCGGCCGCCTTGGGCTCCTCGGCCACCTCGCCCTCCACCGGGGCCTTGCCCTTCTTGATGACCTCGGGCTCGGCCACCTCACCCTCCACCGCCGGAGCCGCCTCCGCCGTCGGAGCGACTTCCTCCGCCCGCGGCGCGACCACGTGCGCGATCACGATGTCGGGCTCGGTGAGGATCTTGACCTTGTCCAGCGCCTTGATCTCGGCCACGCGCACGTGCTTGCCGATCTCGAGGTTGCTGATGTCGACGGTGATCTTCTCCGGGATGTCCGCGGGAAGGCACTCGACTTCCAGCTCGCGCGTGACCCAGTCCACGATGCCGCCCTGCACCTTCACGCCCACCGGCGTCCCCACCAGCTCGACGTGCACGTTGACCTGCAGCGCCTTGTCCAGGGCGACCTCGTAGAAGTCCGCGTGCAGGAGGTGTCCCTTGAGCGGCTCGAGCTGGAACTCCTTGAGGATCACCTTGCGCCGCGATCCGTCGAGCTCGAGATCGAAGAGCGTGTTCTCGCCCGTCTTGCTGCGCAGGATGGATCCGATCTCCTTCGGGGAGACGGACACCGGCACGGGCTTCTTGGCCGCGCCGTAGAGCACGCCCGGGATGAGCCCCTGGACGCGCAGCCGGCGGTTGACGTTCTTGCCGGTCTCGGCGCGATTCGTTGCGGATACGACGATGTCAGGCATAGGACCTTTGCTCCGTTCGGTCGGCCAGGGCGAGTGCTGGCAAAACTCCTAATTATAGCGCTTAAACGAACAGGCTCGTAACTGAAGCCTCTTCGTGGATGTTGCGGATGGCCTTGCCCATCAGCTCGGCGATGGACAGCACGACCATCTTGGGCGACCGCCGCTTCTCGTCGCTGAGCGGAATCGAATCCGTCACGATCAGCTTGCTGAGCGGGCTCTCCTCGATGCGCTCCATGGCCTTGCCGGACAGGACCGCGTGCGACGCGGAGGCCAGGACCTCGCGCGCGCCCGCTTCCTTGAGCGCGTGCGCGACCTTGGCCAGGGTACCGCCGGTGTCCACCATGTCGTCCACCACGAGGGCGGTGCGCCCGTCCACCTCACCGACGACGTTGTGCACCTCGGCGACGTTGGGGCTCTCGCGCCGCTTGTCCACGATGGCCAGGGTGGCCTCCAGCCGCTTGGCGTAGGCGCGCGCGCGCTCCACGCCGCCGGCATCGGGCGACACCACGGTCAGCCGCGGCAGCTTGAGCCGCGAGATGTAGTCGATGATGACGGGCGCGGCGAAGAGGTGATCGACGGGCGTGTTGAAGAAGCCCTGGATCTGCGCGGAATGCAGGTCCATCGTCAGCACGCGGTCGGTGCCCGCGCTGGAGAGCAGGTCCGCCACCAGCTTGGCCGAGATCGGCACCCGCGGCTTGTCCTTGCGGTCCTGGCGCGCATACCCGTAGTAGGGAATGACCGCGGTGACGCGGCTGGCGCTGGAGCGCTTGAACGCATCGAGCATCACCAGCAGCTCCATCAGGTTCTCGTTGACGGGCGGACCCGTGGGCTGCACGACGAAGACGTCCGCGCCGCGTACGTTGTCCTGGATCTGGAACCAGACCTCGCCGTCCGAGAATCGGGCCAGATGCGCGCGGCCCAGCGGCACGCTGAGCGAGCGCGCGATCGCCTCCCCCAGGGTGGGGTGGGCGGTGCCGGTAAACACCCTCAGCTCAGCTGACATATCTAGCTGGGGGCCGCTCCGTCGCGGCCCCCAGACCCCCCGCGGCCTCGC
Source organism: Vicinamibacteria bacterium (assembly GCA_035715025.1). Taxonomy (GTDB): domain Bacteria; phylum Acidobacteriota; class Vicinamibacteria; order Fen-336; family Fen-336; genus AA29. The sequence continues at coordinate 2,218 of DASTLK010000365.1, read as the reverse complement.
CGAAGTGAATTCGGCTCCGCCGCGAGCTTGTGGTCTGAGTCTGCGCTCGGCAACCCCGCTCTCCCTGCGTTCTTCACGCGCCCGGCACCATTCCTGCCCCACGCGCACGATTGGCTGGGGCGGAAGGATTCGAACCTTCGTATACGGGGTTCAAAGCCCCGCGCCTTAACCGCTTGGCTACGCCCCAACCGGCGCCTACGAGTGAGGCTCCGTCGAGGGCCCTCCGCTCGCTTCGCCTCCGCCGCCCGCGCTGTCCGACTCCGTCGTCCCACCTCCCACGGCCGCCCCGACCGCCGTTGCGCCGCCGGCGGGGCCGCCGCCCGCTCCCGAACCCACCTGCTGCCGGTACACTGCGAGCACCTTCTCCTCGAGGTACTGGCGCATCTGGTTGTTCAAGGGATGCGCGATGTCCTTGAACGTACCGTCCTTCCGCTTCTTGCTCGGCATCGAGACGAACAGCCCCTTCGGTCCGTGGATGATCTTGATGTCCGTCACGACGAAGCACTGATCGAAGACGATGGATACGAACGCCTTGAGCTTCTCGTCATCGACCGGGATGACCTTGACGTCTGTGATCTCCATGTTGTCCGCTCCTTCCCTGGCCAACACCTCGAGCGCGTCCCCTCGCCGGCGGGGCCCACAGCCGGCGATACTGATCGAGGGAGAGCGTCCGGCCGCGCCAGGCCTTCAGCCCGCGCGCCACGAGCCGCAATTGGGCCTTGCGGGCCCGACTGGGGTCGTCGAACAGTCCGAAGTACGACGCCCCGCTCCCCGAGAGTGAGGCCATCAGGGCTCCCTCTCGAATCAGAATACCCCGGATGAGGTCGACTCGCGCCGCGAGATCGGGCGCCTCTTCCAGGGCCGGTCGCTCGAGATCGTTGGACAAGATGGGGAACGCCGTCCCATGACCCGCCAAGTCACTCGATATAAAGCGAAAAATTCTATTCGTCCCGTCCCGCGCTGTCAAACTCGCGTCGAGGCGGCGGAACACGGCAGCGGTCGAGAGCGGACGCTCGGGATCGACGACCACCACCTCCGCGCGCAGCTGCCGCCACAGGGGATAGACCTCGTCTCCACGGCCCAGGCCCAGGGCCGTTCCCCCGAGCAGGAAATAGGGCACGTCCGCGCCCAGGCGACGGGCCAGGGGATGGAGGCCGGCGGGCCCCAGGCCGAGCCGCCACAGGCGGTCGAGACCCATGAGGACGGCCGCGGCATTGGAGCTGCCGCCACCGAGCCCCCCGGCCACGGGGATCCGCTTCGTCAGCGTGATCGCCACTCCGTGGGCCACGCCGGCGAAGCGCCTCAGGTCGCGCGCGGCGCGAACGGCCAGGTTCGTCTCGTCCGTGGGCACCGCCGGGTGGTCGCAGCGGATCGTGATCTCGCTCCCCTGCGCGCGCAGGACGATGTCGTCGTGGATCGAGATCGTCTGGAAGAGGGTCCGCAGCTCGTGGTAGCCGTCGGCGCGCGTGCCGAGCACTTCGAGGCCGAGGTTCACCTTCGCATGCGCGCGCAGGTGCAACGGCCGCCGGGCGGCGGCGGCCGCCATCAGCGCCCGCTCCAGAGCGAGCGTGCCCGGTCGGCGTCGATCGTCCGGTAGCCCTCGTGCGGCGGTTCGTCGAAGGCGGAGTCGCCCAGCCGCGCCGGCGCCTCCGCATCCTCCACCGTGGCCTGGAGACGCGCGCCGTCGGGCAGCGTCGCTTCGATCTGGCGCGGCAGGGCGGCGCCCCAGCGCGCGCGATACGAGCGCAGCCGCGCCGAAGGCACGCCGGTGAGGAGGTCCATCACCTCGGACGGCGTGAGCGCGACTCCGAGCAGGGAGGCCAGGTCCTCCGCGCGCGCGGCGCCTTCGTAGACCGCGCGCTCCGCGGGGAACACCGCCCACAGCCGTTCGCCCCGCGCCACCGCGATCAGGCGCGCGCCCGTGGGTCCCGGCAGCTCGATGCGCAGCGCGTCCGGCCGGCGGAAGGCCAGCAGCACGCGCGTGCGCGCCCGCAGCTCCGGCCCCCGCAGCGAGACGCCGAGGCGCGCGCTGTACGTGGGCACCACGCGCGCCTGCTCGACGACGGCGGTGGGAGGGATGGCGAGCGGGGCCGCGCAGGACGCGCCGGCCCCTGCGGCCAGGGCGAGAAGGAGGATGAGCCTGGGACGGCGGGCTCGGCTAGGGTCGCTTGACCTGGGCCGCGTCATTCAGGCTGGCCTGGGCCTCGCGGATCTTCCG
>DASTLK010000364.1:0-2079 GCA_035715025.1 Vicinamibacteria bacterium | reverse complement strand
CCACGCTGGGTCCTGCCCGCGCTGTTCGCCGTCTCCGCGGCCGCGCTGTTCGCACAGTCCGCCCATCGCCACTGGACCTTCGCCAGCGGCGGGCGCGACCTCGGTCTCTTCTACCAGACGCATTGGCTGATGGCGCACGGCCAGCCGCTGCTGAACACGGTCATGGGGATGCCCGTGTTCGCCGACCACATGACGTTCGACGACTTCCTCGTCGCGCCGCTCCTGCGCCTGCGCGACGGCGCCACCACCCTGCTCCTCGTGCAGGCCCTGGCCGTCGCCTCCGCGGTCTTCCCCATCCAGGCCATGGCCGTGCGCCTGCTCGCGCGGCCCCGCCTCGGCCTCGGTCTGGCCGCGGCCTGGGTCCTCGCCCCCGACGTGCACATGGGCGTGATGTTCGACTACAACCAGACGCCGGCGGCATCCGCGCTCCTGCTCTGGGCGGCATGGGCCATGACGTGTCGCGGTCCGGTGGCGGTCGTGATCACGACGCTGCTCGTGTGCGGGGCGAAGACGAACTTCTGTCTCTACCTGGCGATCCTGGCCATGGTGTTGTCGCTGCGTGTGATTTCCTGGAGACGGGCCTCCGCGGTGATCGGCCTCTCCATGGTCGTTTTCGTCCTGGAACTGGCGGTCTTCTTCCCCTGGTTCCGCGTCGGCGGCTTCCGGCACTGGGAGTTCGAGGAGCTGGGCGAGGGCCCGCGTGAGATCGCGGTGTCGATGGTCACGCGCCCCTTCCACGCGGCCGCGCTGCTCGTGGACCATCCGCAGAAAAGGAGGTCGCTGCTCCTCCCCCTGGCCGCGACGGGTTACGTGGCCATGGCCGACCCTGCCACTCTTCTCCTGCAGCTTCCGAACTGGGCGGAGCGCTTCCTGTCTTCGCACCGCACGCGTTGGTGGGGCTACTACTACGGCATGCCCGCGGTGGCGACGGCGCTGGTGGGCGCCATGCTGGGCGCGCGCCGCCTGCAGGCGGCCGGGCGCGCGGGGCCGCGACTGGGTGGTTACGTCGCCGTCTCTGCGCTGATCGCCGGCGTGTTCCCGCCCTACAAGACGCCGGACGGCGATCGCATCAGCCCGCTCTACACCTCACGGCGCCCCTACGCGGCGGAGGACGCGGACGTGCGCACCCAGGAGGCCGCCGTGCGCTTCATCGGCCGCGATCCGCGGCTCAGGGTCGCCGCCCAGTACCACCTGCTTCCTCATCTGGCCGGCCGGCCGTTCATCTACGAGCTCGACCACGCCCCGGAGGCGGACGTGGTGGCGCTCCAGCTCAACGGCGGGACCTGGCCCGACGGACGGCCGTCGTGGCGGAGGCGCGTGGCCGCGGTCTGGGCCACGGGCCGGTTCCACGTCGCCTTCTGCGAGGGACAGACGGTCGTGCTCTACCGCGGGCCCGAGCCGTCGGTGGCGTGCCCATCCTGGGACGCATTGCTGGCCGGGACGGCCCCTGCGCCACCGCCGGAAGCGGCGGCCCCACCCGAGCGCTGAGCGGGAGTCAGCGCCCCCGCGCCAGCTCGAGGCGCAGCTTGATGAGGTTGGCGGCGCCGGAGACGATCTGCCGGAGGCCCATCTTGCTCTTCCCTCGCGCGCGATCGACGTAGCAGATCGGCACCTCGCGCACACGCCGTCCGGCGCGCGCGCTCCAGTAGAGGATCTCGACCAGGAACGAGTAGCCCGTGGAATGGAGACGGCTCCACGGGATTCCTTCGACGACCTCGCGCCGGTAGGCGCGGAAACCCGAGGTGCAGTCCTGCACGGGCAGCCGGAAGAGCGCGCGCACGAACGTGTTCGCGGTGGCGCTCAGGCCGGTGCGGTAGGCCCCCCAGTTGCGGATGGCCCCGCCTTCCACGTAGCGCGATCCGATGACCACGTCCGCGTCCCCGAGCGCGGAGAGTAGCGACGGCAAAGCGGACGGGTCGTGGGAGAAGTCGCAATCCATGCTCGCGACCACCTCCGCCCCGGAATCGAGGGCGGCCCGGAAGCCGTCCGTGAGCGACTCGCCATATCCCTTCTTCCCGCGGCGATGGAGGACGCGCACGGCGGGGTCGGCGCGGGCCAGGTCATCCGCGATCTGCGCGG
>DASTLK010000363.1:0-2621 GCA_035715025.1 Vicinamibacteria bacterium | reverse complement strand
CGCTGGCTGCGCCGCGTCACCGCCAACGCGACCGTGAGGCCGACGTGATCGTGGGCGTCAATCGCGTGTACGAGCACGCGGGGCGCCAGTACCACATCCAGGCCGAGGACCTCGGCGTCGAGCAGGGCTGCTTCGAGGTCCGCGTCTACGACGGGGGCACCGTGCTCTGGCGCAAGCGGCTCCCCTACGCCGAGATCCTGGAGCAGAAGCTTCCCAAGCTCGAGCAGGACGAGAGCCTGCGCGCCCTCATGGAGAAGACCCTGCACACCGTGCAGGCGGCCATCGCCAAGGGAAAGCTCGCGTAGGCAGCCGTCGTCTTCCGAGGACAAGCGGCCATCCATGGGAGACAGGTGCCGGTCCCTCCGGCGCGCACCGCCGCGAAAATCGAGCCGCTTCCCGCGCGCCAACGAGGCATGGACATTGCTTCCGCGCGAGACGGACCCTTCACCGGAGGTGAACGAATGCGTCAGCCGGCCGTCGCCGTCGTCGCCGTGCTCGCCACGTTGTCCGGCGGCTTCGTGTACGCGCAAGAGGAGACCGGCCGCTACCGAACGGCGGTCTCGGCCGTGGGCGGACTGTCGGTCGGGTCGTCGCGATCGTTCGGTCTCGGCGACGGGCGCGGCCGCTTTGGCGAGGGGGGCGCTGGGTTCGCAGTCGGCGGTGGGCTGGCCCACGACTTCTCGTCGCGCCTGACCCTGGAGGCGACCGGCCTCTACCTGGACCGCAACGCGGGGGCCTGGAGTGCGGACGCTGGCCTGCGCCTGAACCTCGTTCCGTCGGGAGAGTCGCTGGTGCCCTACTTTGCCGTCAGCGGCGGTGTCTACGGCGGGGGCAGGGAGCGCGTCGGCGCCGACCTCGAGGACGCGGGCGGTCATGACGGCGCGACGTCCCCGCAAGGCCGCCTGACCGGTCCACGCGGTCGCAACGGGCTTCCCGTCCAGCCCGTTCGCAGCGATGGCCGCCCCAGTCCCATCGGCACCGAAAGCTCGCGACGCACGGAGGGACTCATGACCCTCGGCGGCGGCGTGCTGTTCGCGGCCGGGCCCCACGTGTTCGTGCGGCCGGACGCGCGCGCCCAGGTCGTCTTCTCCGGCCCCACGCGCGTGCTCGGGCTGTTCACTCTCAACTTCGGATACCGGTTCTGAGGAACTGGCGGGCGGGACTGCCGCGCGCGAGCGCGGAGGGCCATGGACCGGAGCGGCTCCGCAGTCCACGCTGGCGGCGGCCCGCCCACGAAGGGTCAGACCTCAGAGCGCGGGCAACTCGACGCGCTCCATCCGGGCGCTCGGCTTGCCGGCCGCGGCCTCCGCGAGCGCCCGCTCGACCCGCGGCTCCGGAAGCTCCCGGCCCAGGCCCCCGCCCGTCCACACCTCGCGCAGCACGTACTGATCGCCGTACCGGTGGAAGACCAGCTTCGTCTCCGGCCTGCGCGGATCGTCGAGGGCGATGGCCAGGGCGAAGGCGCCGTGGGTGAAGTCCCGAAGCTCCACCATGCCCTGCGCGACGTCCACTTCGACGTGGTAGGCGCCGGGCGGGAGCGTCTTGTCACCGACGGTGAAGCTGAATGGAATCTGGCCGCGCAGCTCCTCCGCGCGGGCCGCACGGACGGACGCTCCGGAAGCGGCCATCATGGCCGCCACCACCGCCAAACGCGGCGACCACCTTCGATATCGTCCCGACCTGATTGAATAGGACATCACAACCTCCTTTGCCCCTCACCTTGATGGACGAGGGCGGCGGCGCCGAAGTTGTCAATCGGACGCAAAGAGATCGTGAAGCTTTGCCGTGCTCTCCTAGGGCGCGACGGAGACCTGCACCAATTTCGAGAACGTCGCGCCCACGTTGTCGGTGAAGACCAGGGAGACGGTCACGAGCGCCTCCCGCTTGAGGTTGGGAAGGTCGTACCACACGTTGAAGTTCATGTTGACGGTGCCGGCTGCCGCGCCGAACGTGTTGCTGCTGGTCGTGAACTCGAACTCGTAGTGCTCGGTGTCGCTGCCCGTCGGGGGCGTGATGATGCCGCCCGAGGCCTGCTGCACCTTGATCGTGGCCGAGGTGATCTTCACGGGGAAGGTCACGCTCACGTTCTTGTCCGGCGAGTTGAGCGTCACCGCGATCCCGAAGGACGTCTTCCAGTCGTACTCCCGCTGCTCGCTGGGCTGGTTGTTGGTGCTGACGAACGTGTAGAACCGGCCCGTCGGCCCCGTGGCCGTCGTCGGGCTGGGGGTGGCCGTGGCCACGATGAAATCGGTGGTGGGAGTGGTGCTCGTCGGGGATTGGCAGGCCCAGGTCAGGCTCGCGACCAGCAGGACCGGCACACCCTTGCGGCTTGCAAGCATTCGAATCCTCCGTCAAAAGGTCGTGCCCACCGCGAACTTGAAGGTGTGCGGGGGCTGGAAGGCGTCACGGTTGAGGTTGAAGGCATAGATGAGGCGGAACGGCACGTTGAGGACGGGCATGATGAAGCGCAGCTCGGCCCCGGTGGAATTCCGCAGCTGCCGCAGGTTGATGTTCTGGCCTTCGGCGAAAGCCTGGCCGGCGTCGTAGAAGAAGAGGAGCCGCAGCGGTCCCCCCACGTCGAAGTAGTACTCGGCGTTGAAGAGCGCGAACTTGTTGCCGCC
>DASTLK010000362.1:0-1928 GCA_035715025.1 Vicinamibacteria bacterium | reverse complement strand
CGCCGCAATCTGTCCGGATAATCGCTGATGATCCCGTCGACGCCGGACTCCGCCAGCGCGTTCATCTCGGATTCCTCGTTCACGGTCCAGACGACGACCTTCAGGCCCTCACGGTGGGCCTCGGCCAGCGTCTGCGCCGTGAGGTCGCGGGCGTTGGGCGACCACACCGCGCATCCGGCCGCGCGGACGAGCTTCGGCACCGACCCCCCGAAGTCATCGACGTCGAGGCCGGCCAGGAGCGGGGAAGGGCCGGGCTTGCCCGCCTGGATGTTGTCGTCGCCGGGCTGCTGAGTCGTGAGGCAGACGGTCGGGATCTCGGGGGCCACGCGCTGCGCGTACCGGAGCGTGCGCCAGTCGAAGGACTGGAGCGTGGTCCGCTTCTGCATTCCCGCTCCGCGCACCACCGCGATCACGGCGTCCGCGAACGGCTCGGGGGCGGCGGTCAGTTCGGGATGACGCGCGTCGAGCTTGGTCTCGACGTTGAAGCGGACGCTGGCGTTGCGTGCCTTGCCGGCCAGGGCGAACACCTCGTCGAGCGTCGGCACGCGTTGGCCGTCCGCGGGCTCCTGCTCGGGGAAGCGCGCCGCGTAGGGCGTGCCCGGCCGCAGCCGTCCTACGTCGTACCGGCGGACCTCGGCCAGGGTGAGCGCGAAGAGCGCGGGTCCCGGCGCATCGATCCACCTTCCGGCGGCGTCGCGGGTGAAATCGGGATTGAGCCGCTCGTCGTGTGCGACCACGACCGCCCCGTCGCGGGTGACGCCCGTGTCCATCTCGAGCGTGGTGACGCCGAGGCCGAGGGCGCGCGTGAACGCGGCCAGGGTGTTCTCGGGCGCGAGGCCGCGCGCGCCTCGATGACCCTGGAGGTCGAAGGGGGCCGGGGGAGGTTGTAAGGGGGAAGCGGCTTGCAGGCCGGTGAGGGCGCCCAGAAGCACGATCCCCAGCGCGACCGTCGCGACGCCGAACCTCGACATCGCCATTGACGGTAACACGAGGGACACGTAGAGCTGGGCGGCGCGCGCAGCGCGGCGACCAGCGAGGGGGTTTCAGGGGGGGTCGCAGCCAACCATCCCGGCGGTGGCCGCAGTGCGAACGCCCATCGTGGTGGCGCGTGAGTGCCCCCCCTGACTTAGGATGATCGTATGGACGGTCAGAGCATCGCGCTCGAAGAAACCCTGCGCCACCTGCGGCCGGCCCGCGCGCGCATCGACCTCGACCGTCTCGGGGCCAACTACGGCGCGCTGCAGCGCCTCGTCTCCGTCCCCGTCATGCCGGTGGTGAAGGCGGATGCGTACGGCCATGGCGCGGTGCCGGTGGCGCGCCGGCTGCTGGCCGCGGGAGCGCCGCTGCTCGCGGTCGCCTACGTCGAGGAGGCGGTGGCCCTCCGTGAAGAGGGCTTCTCCGTGCCCATCGTGGTGCTCGCCGCCTTCGGCCCCGGCCAGGAGCGGATGATCAGGAAGCACGACCTGACCCCCGTCGTCTCCACCCCGCGCACTCTCGAAGCCGTCCTCGCTCCGGCCCGCGAAGGCCGCCGCCCGCTGTCCGTCCATCTCAAGGTGGACACGGGCATGAGCCGCCTCGGCTTCACCACGGCGGCGCTTGTCGAGGCGGCCCAGCGGCTCACCGAGGCGAAGGGCGTCGAGCTGGAAGGGGTGATGACCCATCTGGCCAACGCGGACGAGGACCGCGAGGCCACCGCACGCCAGCTCGACCGCTTCGACGACGCCGTGGCCGCTCTCCACCAGCGCGGGATCCGCCCGAAGTACGTCCACGCCTGCAACAGCGCGGGTCTGGCGCTGTACCCGCCGACGCACACGCTCGTCCGCCCGGGCCTCCTTGTCTACGGCCTCCGGACGCGGCCGCTCTCGCCGGAGGTCGACGTGCGGCCGGTCATGACGGTGAGCGCGGACATCGCGCTCATCAAGGACATC
>DASTLK010000361.1:0-5024 GCA_035715025.1 Vicinamibacteria bacterium | reverse complement strand
AGGGTACGGCCGTCGATGGCCGCCGCCGGGCTCAGCGGCGCCCCCGCGGCCGCGGGAGGGGTGGAAGCGGTCGCATGGCGCAGCGGGATGTTTCTTCCGGCGGCGTCCGTGATCACCATCTCGGAGACGACGAAGCCGCCCTGCGCATCGCGTCCCGGTCCGCCCCTGGGCAGCTCGTCGAAAGTGAGGGCGTCGAGGCGGAACGCGGTCATCGCCTTGAGCGCGGTCTTGAGGCGGACGGTGTAGGTCTCGCGGGGCGGCTTCGGTCCGGCGGAGGTGGTGGCGATGAGCGAGAAGTCGTTGCCCTGGATCAGCACGCGCGTGCCGTGAGCGGAGGACGCTTCCACGGGCTCGAGGGCGGTCCAACCGTACGCGCGCCGGCCGGCGAGTGACTTCTCCCACACCTTCTGCGCGGCTTCGAGCTCGGGCGTGGTCTTCTCCAGCTCCTTCCCCAGCCGCTCGATCTCGGCCTCGACCGACTCCAGTGACGGCCGCTGGCTCTCGCTCGGAAGGTAATCCGGGTCCCGCCGGCCCACCGGTTTCTCCTTCACGTCCGCGAAGAACGCGCCGAAGCTGTAGAAGTCCCGCGCGAGGTAGGGATCGAACTTGTGGTCGTGACACTGCGCGCAGCCGAGCGTCGCCCCCAGCCAGACGGTCGAGGCATTGCGCACGCGGTCGGCGAGGTAGATGGCCCGGTACTCCTTGGGCTGGGCCCCGCCCTCCTCGGTGGTCTGCAGGAGCCGGTTGTATCCGGAGCCGATCCGTTGCTCCGCCGAGGCATCCGGCAGGAGGTCGCCGGCGAGCTGCACGGCCGTGAACTGGTCGAAGGGAAGGTTCCGGTTGAAGGCGCCGATCACGTAATCGCGGTAGGGCCAGACCGTGCGCGGGTTGTCGCTGTGGTAGCCGGCGCTGTCCGCGTAGCGCACGAGGTCGAGCCAGTAGGCGGCCATGCGCTCACCGAAGCGAGGCGAAGCCAGCAGGCGGTCCACCTGACGCTCGTACGCATTCGGGGAGGCATCTTCCAGGAACGCGCGGACGTCCTCCGGCGTCGGGGGCAGACCCGCGAGATCGAAGCTCAGCCGGCGCAGGAGCTCGCGGCGCTCGGCCTCGGGCGAGGGAGCGAGTCCCTCCTTCTCGATCCTCGCGAGCACGAAGGCGTCGACCGGGTTGCGGAGCCATGCGGCTTCCTTCACCGCCGGCGGCGACGGACGCATGGGCCGGATGTACGACCAGTGCGGCTCCCATTGCGCGCCCTGCTCGATCCAGCGGCGGAGCGTCTCGATCTGGGCCGTGCTGAGGCGCGGCTTGCCGCTCGAGACGTGCGGCATCCGCCTGAGCTCGTCGGGATCCGTGACGCGCTGGAGAAGCGCGCTCGTCTCGGGGTGGCCGGGGACGATGGCCACGTGGCCGGAGGGCAAGGGGCCCGTCGCGACCTCTTCCAGGTCGAGCCGGAGCTCCTTCTGGCGCCGATTGCGATCGGGACCGTGGCAGGCGTAGCAGTTCTCGGCCAGGATGGGGCGCACGTCCTTGTTGAACGAGACGCCGGTGGCCGCGCCCGCAGGGCGCGTCGCCCGATCCTCCGGCGGCGCCAGCGCCTGGACCACCGCTCCCTCCGGCCAGGGAGCGCCCTGGTCGATCCATTGCCGCACGGCCTCGATCTGCGCCGGCGCGAGAGGGCGGCGCCGCCGAGGCATGCGCTTGTCGGGATCGGTCGCGACCAGGAGCTGGTAGAGGAGGCTCCCCTTTCCGTCGCCGGACACGACCACCGCACCCGAGTCTCCGCCTTTGTGCAGCCCCTCGCGCGTATCGAGCCGAAGGTCGCCCTCGGTCTTGCGCGGGCCGTGGCAGCGCACGCAGGAGGCCGCGAGGATGGGCTGGATGTCGCGCGCGAAATCGACGGGGGCGGCGGGCGCCGCCACCGCTTGACCTCGCGCGGAAGCCAGCGCGCCGCCCATGCAGGCGACGACGATGGCGGAAGCGGTCCCCCGGAGTGCCTGGCCCCTCATTGGCATTTCGAGATCGAGAGCGTTCCAGACTAAATAGGGCCTTCGCGCGACGGTGTCAACCTCGCCCTGCCTCGCGCGGCGCGGCGCGAGGTCTCAGCGGAAGGGCGGAGGTCGCATGCCGCGAAGGCAGTCTGGCTCGATCGTCGCCGGATGCTCGTAGAACCCAAGCATCACGGCGTCCAGGCACTCGCCGTGAGTCCACTCGTCGAGGTCGAACGGTCCGTGCCCAAGGGCGGGAACGCGGAGGAGCCGACAAGACGACAGGGTCGAGCAGAAGGCCTCGGCCCAGTCGGGAGGTGTCACGTAATCCATGCCGCCGCTGACCACGAGGACAGGTGGTGCTGCGGCGGGCGGGGTGAAGAACGAGTCGGCGACGGGATACGTCCGCCAGGCCGCACAGGCCGCGCGCTCACGACTGACGCGGTAGTCGCCGAGGAACGTTCCGGCGGTGTGAGGCCGGACGTCGCCGTCGGTGATGCGCGCCCCGCCCTCCGAGCAGGCGATGGTGAAATACAACCCCTCCGCGCCCGGCGGACCCGTCCGTACGGCGGCGAGAAACGGCGTGAAGTCACCCGCGGCCGCGCGATGGATGATCTCGGGAAGGCGGCGCTGGCCGGCGGCCGTCCCGAGGAGTGTGCGGATCGCCTCGCCGAACGGCCCGCGACGGATCTCCCTGGCCGGACGGTCCGGCGCCGAGGCCATGATCGGTGCGCGTTCGAGGCGGCTGAGGAGGTCGCGCCACTCGCCGCGCAGGTCGGGATATCGCGCCGCGCAGTCGGGATCGAGCTGACAGCCGTCGAGCACCAGGTCGAGCACGCGCTGGGCCGCGGCGGCATGGAACAGGGGCGCCTTGTAATCGAGGGGCGCGTACCCCATCAGGACGGCGGAGCGGACATGCGCGCCGAAGGACTTGATGTAGACCTGTGCCAGCCGCGTGCCGTAGGAGAGGGCCCAGAGGTCGATGCGGTCATAGCCCAGCGCGGCGCGAACGCGGTCGAGGTCCGCGGCGGCATTCTCCGTCGAGTACAGGCGAAGGTCGGTGCGGACCTCCAGCTCGCCGCGGCAGCGCGCGACTTCCTCCACGGGCTCGTAGTCGTCGAGCGGGGAGCGCCGCTCCAGCGCCGGACAGCGCAGCGCGTTCGATGCGCCCGTGCCGCGCTGGTCCACGAGGACGACGTCACGCGTGCGGCGGTAGTCCGACCCCGGCCCGAGGTAGAAGCCGGCCACCGCGGAGGCCGCCACGCCCGGACCCCCGTCGAGATGGAACAGCGGTGCGGATGCGGGCGTGGGAGAGAGCGCGCGCAGGACGACGACATGCAGCGCGATGGTCCGGCCTCCCGGCTGGCCGGGATCCTCGGGGACGGGGAGCGAGCCGCACCAGGCTCCCTTCATCGCGCCCTCGGCGGCGCAGGGGGCCAGGGTCAGCGACGGCGCGGGAGGACCCGCCGATCGCGCACGGCCGGTCGCCATCGCGGTCAGGGCCAGGATCGCGGCGACGAGGCGGCGATTGCGCACGGGTGCCACGCTAGCGCAGTTTGCGTTTCACATCCATCGCGCTCCCAAGTCGGGGTATCGTGTGCGCATGCCCCGGTATGCGGCCGTGCTCCGAGGTGTGATGCCCACGAACGCGAAGATGCCGGCGCTGAAAGCCGCCTTCGAGAGCGCGGGGTTCACGGACGTGAAGACCGTCCTCGGGAGCGGCAACGTCGTCTTCACGGCGCGCAAGGCGTCCGAGGCTTCGCTCGAGCGCCGCGCGGAAGCGGCCATGAGCGAGCAGCTGGGCCGCGCGTTCCCGACGATCGTGCGGTCGGCGGAGGCGCTCCAGGCGATCGTCGCCGCCGACCCGTATGCGGACTTCCCGGTCTCCCGTGGCGCGAAGCGCGTGGTGACCTTCCTTCGCGCGGCGCCGAAAGCGAAGCTTCCGCTTCCGGTCGAGCTCGACGGCGCGCGGGTCCTGTGCCTTCGCGGCCGTGAGGTCTACAGCGACTACGTCCGGACCCCCAAGGGTCCGGTCTTCATGATGCTGATCGAGAAGGCCCTGGGCAGGGAGGTCACGACGCGCACGTGGGACACGGTCGTGAAGCTGGCCCGGACCTGAGCCGCTCGCGCGCCTACTGGTACCGGCAGGAAGTGGGGTCGTCCTTCTCGAAGTACGACTTGTAGTTCTTCGCCTTCGGGTCGCGGCAGCCCACCAGGTTGAGCAGCTCGACCCTGCGGAACTCGACGGGATGGCTCTCGGACTGGAGCGAGATCGAGCCATTGGTCAGGATCTCGCCATCGCGTTTGACCGCGGGATCGTAGCCGGCGACGTTGCCCCCGCCGATCTGCGGCTTCTCGTAGCGGAGCACCGTCTCGCCGTTCACACGGTGGACGACCTCGCCGCCGCCGTGGACCTCGACTTCCACGCGCACCCACTGGTCGCCGTCGAAGGTCTTCGACGAGGAGTTGATGCAGTGGCGCGTGTCGAGCTGGCCGTTGAACACGAGGTTCGTCCCCGGCGTACAGACGTTGGCGGTCGAGCGCGCGCTGCCGTCGCCGCGCCCGCCCAGGAGCTGCGCCTCGATGGAGATGGGGAAGTCCTGGTCCTTCTTCATCGTCTCCACGGGCTGGCCGTGGATCATGACCCCGCTGTTGCGGAAGGCCCAGTCCGGCCCGCCCTTCGTCTGCTCGCCCAGGAAGCGGTACTCGACCGCGATCACATAATGCGAGAACGGTGTCTTGTAGAAGAGGTGGCCGAAGCGCCCGTCGAACGTGGGGTACTTGTCCTTGTCGTAGACGACCCTGAGGACGCCGTTCTCGACACGGAAGGTCTCACCGTAGTTCACGCCGGCCTCATAACCGGTGATCTTGGGCACCCATCCGGCGAGGCTCCTGCCGTCGAAGAGGGAGATCCACTCCTTCGTGTCCGCATCCGCGGCCTTGACGGCGTCCGGGGTCGACGCGAAGGCGGGTCCCAGCAGCAGGAGGAGGAGGCTGGCCGGTGTCTTCATGGATCGCGATGATAACCCCGCCGCCGCG
>DASTLK010000360.1:0-3228 GCA_035715025.1 Vicinamibacteria bacterium | reverse complement strand
GAGGCGGCGGTGCGACCCTTGGTGGCACGGCTTCTTCCCGCGGCGGCGGGGCGCCGGCGCGAGTCGTGTGTCTGCCTCTACACGAACACGCCCGATCACGACTTCCTCATCGACCGTCATCCCGAGCACGAGCAGGTCCTCATCGTGAGCCCGTGCTCCGGCCACGGCTTCAAGTTCTCACCCGTGATCGGGGAGATCGTGGCCGACCTCGTGACCAGGGGCGCTTCGCGTTTCGACCTGACGCCCTTCTCGCTCGAACGATTCCGCTGAGCCGGCCGCTTGCACCCGGGGGCCGGGTCCGCTACGGTGACGCCCTTCCAGACACGGGGGCACGATGAAGGGCAATGCCCCCACGCTCGCGCGTGGGGTCCTGGTGATGGCCGCGATCCTGGGCGTCACCGCCGCCGCCGTCCTGGCCGATGCCCTGCGGACGGGCGTTCCCCTCTCGCGGCTGGCCGCCTTCGACGCAAACGAGGCGCGGAACCTCATCAACGCCTTCAGCCGCGCCGGCAACCAGCTGGTGGCGGTGGTGTTCACGACCGTCTCCATCGCCGTCCCCCTCACCGCGAACATGTACTCGCTGAAGTTCCTCGAGTTCTTCCTGAAGGACCGCGTGAACTCGGGGATGCTCCTCTTGGCGGCGACGGTGGCGCTCAACACGATCCTGGTCCAGTACGCCACCAAGGACGACTTCGTCCCCATGCTCGCCCTCAACGTCCATTTCGCGCTGCTCTCGCTGGCCTTCATCCTCCTCTTCCCTTATCTCTATTACCTGTTCCGTTTCCTGCATCCCAACACCCTCCTCGAACGCCTGGCCGGCGAGTGCACCCACCACCTCGACCTGGCCGCGCGGCGGCCCCGGGACCTCCCGGAGCACCGGCGTCACGTGTCGGAGAGCTTCGAGCACATCGCCAACATCGCCGTGCGCTCCGTGGACCGCCTCGATCGCAACACCGCCATCGAGTCCGTCCACATGCTCGAGACCCTGGCCGGGCGCTATCAGGCGGTCAAGCCGCGCCTGCCCGCCGCCTGGTTCGAGGCCGAGAAGGAGCTGTTCCTCAGCTTCTCCTCCGCGGCGGTGGACGAAGCGAACGCCAGCCGGAGCTGGGTGGAGATGAAGCTGCTCTCGCAGCTCCGCCAGACGCTGGGCTCGGCCGTCACGCGCATGCACGACGTGACGAGCGCGGTGGCGAAGGCGCTCCGGCGCTTCGGCCAGGCCGCGAGCGTCCGCTCGGATCCGCGCCTGCGGGAGCTGACCGTCGAGTACTTCAACACCTTCATCCGGCGGTCGCTGAACACGCGCGACGTGCGCTCGGTGTTCATCCTCTTCGACCAGTACCGCATCCTGGCCGACGAGTTCCTCGCGGACGACCCCGAGCTGGTGCTCGAGATCGCGTACTACTTCGCGTATTACGGCCAGATCGCGCGTGAGATGCAGCTCCCCTTCGTGGTGGACGCCGCCGCCCACGACCTGGGTGCGCTGGTACGGGAGGCCTGGCACGCCCAGTCCCCCATCGCGGAGCGGCTGCTGGAGTCCTTCCTCCGTTATGACGGGGCGGGATCGCTCGGAGTGGCCAAGGCGCAGGCCATCCTGGGCAGCTACTTCATCATGACGGACCGCGGCGCGGCCGCGGCGCAGGTCGGCGAGCGCCTGCGTCAGCTCGACGCGCAGAAGCTGGACCGCCTGGGAGCCGAGCTCCTGGCCGTGCGGCGCGAGAAGTACTGGGAGGTCAACGAGCGCCGGATGAACATGGAGTACGTCCCCGACGCTCAGCGCGAGCGGCTGCGCGAGTTCCTGGCCGCACTGCGCTAAGTCACTGATTCCAAGCCTACTCCGAACGACCGTTCCCTCCCCGACGGGCCCGATTCTTGCTGTAGACAGTCCCAAGGCCGGGCCACGTCCCGAAACGGTTCGGGAAGGCTGGGGCCGGTCGGAAAGGCGGCCATGGATCCAGACCGCATCCACCTTCCCGCTCCCGGGATGGCGCCCCGCAATGGCGACCGACGCCGGCAGGATCGCCGCGCGCATGGGCGCGTGGGCAAGGAGGACCGGCGCCGCCGGGACCGAAGGCGCGGCGCGGTGGGAGGGCTTCTCCTGACCGGCCTCGGACTCGCCGGAGCCATGCACGCACGGGGCGGCTCCGAACGCTCGACCGACGCCGTGACATCCCAGGAGGCGGGCCCGACGCCCCTGACCGCACAACCCGACGAGGCCACCGGGTCCGTGACGCCGATCGGGGAAGCGACGTCCACGGAACCGTTCGAGGACATCATTCGCGAGGCGGCGCTGAAGTACGGCGTGGACCCGGACCTCGTGCGCGCGGTCATCCGCACGGAGTCGAACTTCAATCCCCTCGCCAAGTCGCGGGCCGGGGCCAAGGGCCTCATGCAGCTCATGCCGCGGCTGGCGAAGGAGCTCGGCATCTCGGACCCGTTCGATCCGCGCGAGAACGTCCTCGGCGGCACGAAATACCTGAGCAAGCTGCTCGATCGCCACGACGGCGACGTGAGCCTCGCCCTGGCGAGCTTCAACGCCGGACCGCGGAACGTCGCGCGTTATCGCGGCATCCCGCCTTTCAAGGAGACGCGCGGGTACGTCAAGAAGATCACCGGCCTGCTCGCGGACAGCACGACCGCCAGCAGCGACCGCGGACGCGGCGCCGCCGACTAGGACCGCCGCGGGAACGCTCCCGCCAGGATGTCGGCCGTGAGCTGGGCCTGCAGGCGGACGTTCCTCTCGATGATCTCCAGGGCGCGGGTGCGGGTCGCCTCGTCGAGGTTGCCCGTGCGCAGGAGGTGCGCCCACCCCATGATCGCGGTCAGCGGCGTGCGCAGGTCGTGCGACAGCGTCGCCAGCAGATCCTCGCGCGCGCGAAGCTCGGCCTCCATTTCCGGCGGGACGGCACCCTCGTGGAGCTCGAGCGTGAAGCCGGGCTCGCTCGGGACGTCCTCGGCGCTGGGGGGCAGAAGGCCCACGACGAAGCCGGCGCGAACGCGCGAGCCGTCGCGCCGCACCCGCCAGCCGTCGTCCTCGGCGCGCCCGTCGCCGCGGGCTGCGGCGAGCAGGCGCTCGGGCCACCCCGTGCGGCGCTGCTCGGCCGGATACAGATCCGCAAGCGCGTATCCGACGAGCCCACCGGGGCCGTAGCCGAGAAGGCCCTCCGCCGCGCGGTTGGCGAGGCGGATCCTTCCCACCGCGTCGAGGAGCACGAGCCCCCGTCCCACTCC